>CAVDQP010000057.1:0-1880 GCA_963611245.1 Holdemanella biformis | reverse complement strand
GGGCAAAAAGTTGGAAATGTCAAAAGAAAATCTTTTTTTGGAAAAAGTGAAATGCGACGGATTGATTTTTGCTTTTTCTTCAGATTCTTTTTTGACATTGCCGTCGGACAGGTTATTTAAATTGACGGGGTTTTCCGGATCTTTCGGAATAGCCTTGGTTCTGCCGAAAGAAAAAATTCTTTGGACGGACAGTCGCTACACTTTGCAGGCGGCGGAACAAAGCTCTTTTCAAATAAAAAATATCGCCGCCGGGTCTTTTTACGATTATATCGCGCGGCAATCTTTGCATGGGTTGAAAATCGCTTGTTTTCCGCAGTTATGTTCGGCGGACGGGTTTGAAAAGCTTCAAGGGGCTTTTTTAAAGGCGGGCGCTGTTTGCGTGTCCGTTTCGGTTGATGTTTTGGATTCTGTTATCGAAACAAAGGTGGAGTCGGAACCCGTCTCTTTTCCTTATCCGATTGATTTTGCGGGGAAAACAACGGAAGAAAAAATAAAAGATCTTCTTTTTTCCATAAAAGACGAATTAGAACAGACGGGTTCGGAAGGCGTTTTAATCAACGACGCCGCTTCTGTTTCATGGCTTTTGAATAAAAGAGCGGACAGACCGTATACGCCGGTTGTTTTTAATCGTGTTTTTATTGATAAACAAGCCCGGCTTTTCGTTTTGCCGAACTTAAATGACAGTGCCGATGAAAGTTCAAATAAAACCGACGAGGAACGCAAAGTATGGAACTTTTTTTCTCATAAAAAGGTTTTGACGGATTTTTCTCAGATAACGGCCGCTTTGAAGACAAAAGCGGAAAAAGAAGGGGTTGTTCTTGTCAGGGGAAAAAATCCTTGTGACGCTTTAAAGGCCGTGAAAAATAAAACGGAATTGGAAAAAATAAAAGAGGTCAGTTTACGGGAAAGCGCTGTTTTATGTTCTTTTTTTCTGTGGTTGAAGGATAATTTTAAAGGACAGACGGAATTATCGGCGGTTGACTATCTGCACCAACTGCGCCGAAAAGTTCCTGATTATAAAGGGGATAGCTTTCCGGCGATTTCGGCTTTCGGTGCGCATGGCGCCGTCGTGCATTATCAACCGAATGAAAAAACGGATATTCCTTTGCAAAAAGGCGGACTTTACCTGTTGGACACGGGCGGCCAGTATTTAGGCGGCACGACAGACGTTACCAGGACTATCGCGTTGGGAAAAGCGGATAAGGAGGCTAAAAAATATTTTACCGCCGTGTTACAAGGGCATATCGCTTTGGCAGAGGCGATTTTTCCGAAAAAAACGCGTTCAAATCAGCTGGACGCTTTCGCGCGGGGGCCTTTATGGCGCATCGGCGCGGATTACGGTCACGGAACGGGACACGGTATCGGCGCTTTTTTAAATGTTCATGAAACGCCTCCTTCCGTTTCTCCCTATGGCGGAGAAGAATTGAAAGAAGGAATGATTCTTTCAAACGAACCCGGGGTTTATTTGGAAAATAAGTTCGGCATTCGTTTGGAAAATATGATGGCGGTTGTTCCTTTTTCGAAAAACAATAATTTTTTATGTTTTGAAATGATCAGTTTTATTCCGTTTGATTTGGAATTGGTGGAAACGGCGCTGCTTTCGGCAAGAGAAAAAGAATGGTTGCAAAAATATTGCGACCTGATTTTGAAAAAAATTTCCCCTCTGATGGAAGAAAAGGACAGACAAAAACTGTCTGATTATATCACCCGAACAAGGGAGCTTTTGAAATGAAAAAAGTAACGGATTACAAAGTTTTGAAAAATGGCGCGGGGGCTTTTTTATTCATTACGCCGGTATTTGAAACGGAACCTTTTTTGCCGGTGTTTTTTTACAATGCAGAGGATTCTTTGTATTTAAAACGGCGACCGGAAGCAGAACC
>CAVDQP010000056.1:7173-7664 GCA_963611245.1 Holdemanella biformis | reverse complement strand
AATAAAAAGGGGAAGCCCTTTTAACAGAATCGGGGTCTGTCCGAAACCTTTGTTTTGTGTATGCACATCGGTTTTGTGAAGCTCCTTTCAAGGCTGGTGGCTTTGGGGCCTCCAACACCCTTAAAAAAAAGCCGCTGTCAACAGACCCCGAGGCGGGGGAGAAGAAATCTCTCCCCCGTTTTTTTTGTTCCGATTTTTGAGGCTTTTTAAAAAATCCGCTTTTCAAATGAAAGGGAATTTTTTTAAGACAACGGAGGAGTTGTCTGCTTTTTGTCGGTGTTGTATTTTTTCTGTTTTTTGATGAGAGTATCCAGCTTTTTTGCAATCACGGAAAGTTGCGCTTTTTCTTTTGCCAGACACACAACTTCATTCAAGGCTTTTTTCATAAAATCACGCCATTCGTTTTTGTTTTGCCTTTTTTCTTTTTGAGCTGTCATTTTTTCTCCCCTTTTAAGTGTAAAAGTTTTTTACATTTTTATTTTAGGTTTATT
>CAVDQP010000056.1:4933-7163 GCA_963611245.1 Holdemanella biformis | reverse complement strand
GGAGAATGTATATGACAGTTCGTGTTGCTATTAACGGATTCGGCAGAATCGGTCGGTTGGTTTACCGCGCTTATTTGGAATCCGGACGCAAGGATATTGAATTTGTTGCGATTAACGATTTGGGCGATGCCAACGCCAACGCTTACCTGTTAAAATATGATTCCGTTCATCGGGCGATGAATATGGATATTTACGCCGAAGGGGATTCTATCGTCGCCGGCGATCATAAAATTAAGGTTTTCGCTGAAAAAGATCCGACAAAATTGCCGTGGAAAGATTTAGATGTGGATATCGTTATGGAATGCACGGGTATCTTCACGGCGAAAGAAAAAGCCATGGTGCATATTGATGCCGGTGCTAAAAGAGTGCTGGTGTCCGCTCCGTCTGCCGGTGCCGACAAAACAATCGTTTACGGTGTGAATGACAAAACTTTGACAAAAGACGACATCGTCGTGTCTAACGCGTCTTGCACAACAAACTGTTTAGGTCCGGTGTGCTATGTGTTGGAAAAAGAATTCGGAATTGAACAAGGCTTTATGACAACGATTCACTCCTATACAAACGATCAAAAAATCTTGGATCAGCTGCACAAAGATTTGTATCGTTCCAGAGCGGCCGCTATGAGCATGATTCCGACAACAACCGGCGCGGCAAAAGCTATCGGTTTGGTGATTCCGGAATTGGCCGGCAAGCTGGACGGCGTGTCTATCCGTGTGCCGACTCCCGATGTTTCTTTGGTTGACGCCAATTTAATCATGAAACGGGACGTGACGCCGGAAGAGGTCAATGCTGTGATGAAAAAATACGCAGAAGGCGAATTGAAAGGCGTTTTGGGCTATAATGACCAAAAATTGGTGTCCATTGACTTTACGCATAATCCGGCTTCTTCCACTTTTGACGCAAACGGCACAAAAGTGATGGGCGGTAAACAATTGCGCGTGATGAGCTGGTACGACAATGAATGGGGATTCTCCAACAGAATGTCCGATACGGCTGTCGCCATGGGCAAACTGCTCTAAAAAAGCTTTTTGAATAAAGTCAGAGGGGAAAACTCCCTCTGGCTTTTTTCTCGTTGCTGTCGAACGGTTGATAAAAAAAGGAAAAAAAGAATGAATAAATACAGAACAATGGACGATTTGCAGGATTTGTCCGGCAAAGTCGTCTTTGTCCGCGCGGATTTGAATGTGCCTGCAAAAGAAGGGGTTGTCACGGATTCAACTCGTATTGTTCGGTTGGTTCCGACTTTGAAAGAATTGGCCGGCAAAGGGGCGAAGGTGGTTATCGCGTCGCATTTCGGTCGCCCGAAAGGACAAAGAAACGATGAGATGTCTTTGAAAATCGTTTTGAAGGAGTTGGAAAAAGAATTGGCCGACAAAGTGGCTTTCTGTGATGATTGTATCGGAGACAAGGTGCAAGAGGCTATCAAAGAATTACAAAACGGACAGTATCTTTTGCTGGAAAATCTGCGCTTTTATCCGCAAGAAGAAAAAAATGACGCCGATTTTGCCAAAGCTTTGACAACAGGCGTTGACGTGTATGTGAATGACGCTTTTTCAACGGCGCATCGGGCGCACGCGTCCACGGAAGGAGTGGCGCATTATCTGCCCGCTTATGCCGGACGATTGATGCAGGCGGAGCTGGACGCGTTGGAAAAAGCTTTGGGAACGCCGGTCCGTCCGGTCGCGGCTTTGGTCGGCGGATCAAAGGTTTCCACAAAGTTGGATCTTTTGTCCAACTTGATTCAAAAGGTGGATTATCTGCTTATCGGCGGGGGAATGGCTCATACTTTTTTGGCGGCAAAAGGAATCAAAATGGGCGAAGGGTCTTTGGTGGAACCTTCCATGATTGATACGGCAAAACAAATTATGGCGGACGCCCATCATTGCACGATTGTGTTACCGACGGATTTGGTGTGGGCGGACGCTTTCGCGGAAGGTCAAGAGGCGCATACGGCGCCGGTCGATGCTTTGCCGGAAGGAAAGGTTTTGTTGGATATCGGTCCCGATTCCGTTCGTGAATTTATAACGGCTTTGAAACAATGCAAGACATTGATTTGGAACGGTCCTGTCGGCGCTTTTGAAATTAAACCGTTTGACAAAGCGACTAATGAAATCGCCAAGGCTGTCGCCGAACTGACGCAGGAAGGAAAATTGACTTCCGTAGCGGGCGGCGGAGATACGGTGTCTGCTTTGAATAAGGCGGGCGTTGCCGATAAAATGCCGTATGTGTC
>CAVDQP010000056.1:0-4923 GCA_963611245.1 Holdemanella biformis | reverse complement strand
GCCGGGAGTCAAGGTCTTGGAAAAGTAAGGCTGTGACTGAAAATTAAATCAAAACGTTGCTAATTTCCTTTGGCAAAAAGGGGCGACGGTTGGTTGAAAAATAAAGGGGAAAGGGACTTAAAAAAAACTTTCCTCTTTTTATATTATTTATTGACAAAAAAGTAGAAATAAGATAAACTGGCACATAGATAGAAAAATTTGTTTGTAGAGGAACTTAAAAATGAAGGATTTTACAAAAGAACGGACGACAGTGGACGCATTATTGGCAGCTTCTCAGGGGACAATTCTGGAAATTCTTTCTCTGACGAAAAAACAGGACAATAAGGAAGCTTACAGAAGAATTCAACAGTTTGAAAAAATATATCCTGATTTTTCCCGAAAAACCATTTCGGAACAAATTGAAATGCTGGCTGAAAAACGCGTCGTCACGAAAGAAGACGCCGTGAATGCCACTATTATTCAAATGGCCGGAAAAATTTACGATTCTTTGAAAAATCCGGATATGAATCATTTACGCGAGTTAAGCAGTGCCGCGTTTCCGGCTGAAATTTGGACTCGGGAGTATCCTGAAAAAGAATCGGTGCTTTCTTATTTTTTGATGGTTAAAGGAATGGTGCCGTATTACAGATCTTATCAATTGCAAGATGAAAACAATCAACAATTGGCAGGCATTCAAGATTATATGGCGCTTGTTGCTCATGAGATGGAAGAGTATTTGGAACAGGCGGAAAAAAATCTGGAAAATAACACAAATAAACTGCCTGACGTGGAGGGAATAAAAAGAATTGAACGTGTCTTGCATGGCGGTATTGGAAGATTTCCGTCTAACACGAATAAACAAATAACTTTGTTGAAAAATTTCGAGGCGTCTTATTTTGCTTCCGAGGATTTTGTGGAACAAAACGACGGCATAAACAAAGAACGGACACAAGAGCAGACGCGGTCCGAATCTGGGAAAACTCGCACAACGCCTGTCACTTCCCGGTCGTCTGAAGATAAAAGTATCACCATAACAGACGATGTGGAAGAGGCGCGTCGGATTCTGGAAAAAGAGGCGGCAAAGGCTTTTTCTTTCAACAAAACGAATCCTTGGGAACAGACAAGGGGCGAGGAACAGACTTCTTCTGTAAACGAGGGTTCTTCGTCAAATTCGCAGGACGGGACACAAAACCCGCAGGACAGCGCGGCGCGCGATCCTGTGACGAAAGCGGAACAAGCGGATTATAAGGAAAAAGGGCTTGTTTGGGATCGTATCGCTCATGCGCAGGAAACGAATCCTTTGCAGGGACAAACAAAAATCGGTGAAAAACTGCCGCAAAGATTGGGTATGCAATATCTGCCCGCGACAGAGGAAATGCCGTCCGGCGTGCAGGTTTCTTTCCCGAAATGCACGGTTGCGGATTATGGAAATGTGTATGTTGTCCGTAAAGAGGAAGGTCAAAGCGAGGAAGATAAAGAAAAAGCTTTTCTGGCTATGGCGACGGCTGCTCGTTTGTCCGGCAAGAATTTTGTAAAATTGACCGGTAGCGATGAATTCCGCTATCAAATGTATTTGGCTTGCCGTAAAGTTGGTTTGCAGACAAATTTTAACCCGACGGAAGAACAAAAAGCAAGAGGCGACGAAGTTTTCGCTGAAGCTTTCGATTACCGGATGTATTGGAGTTGGGAACAAGGGGACAGAACACGTTCTTATGAAGATGAACAAGGCCATGAAAACGCGCCTTCTTCCTCTTTGGAACAGAACGTTTCTTCTGCTGCCCCTGTGCAAGAGTCGCCCGAAGTTTCGCAGGAGCAAAAAACGCCCGAAGTTTCGCAGGAGCAAAAAACGCCCGAAGTTTCGCAGGAGCAAAAAACGCCCGAAGTTTCGCAGGAGCAAAAAACGCCCGAAGTTTCGCAGGAGCAAAAAACGCCCGAAGTTTCGCAGGAGCAAAAAACGCCCGAAGTTTCGCAGGAGCAAAAAATGCCTGAAGTTTCGCAGAAAAAAGAAACTCCCAAAACAAATGGTTCCGCCGATTCTGTGGCGCTCGCCGATGTGTCTGGGCTTGCTGCCGAACAAACCAAGGAAAAAAGTCTGCCGGCCGGTGTTAAAAAAGACAAAAGTTTGCCTGAATCCGTTCTTGAACCGGAAATTGTGCCGATGTCTCCGGTTTACTACGGACAAAGAAAAGATTATGAAAATATGTTCCTGAAAAAACGGCCTTTGTCGTTTGAAAAAGAAGAGGTGATGGACGCGACTTATTCGGATTTGCCTCAACAAGAAGATAAGGAACAACTGTCTTTGCCGGATGTGAAAACAGAAGAGGTCGCTGAAAAAACAGAGCAGGAAAAACATCAGGAATTTTTGGATAAATGCGCTGATAATTTACGCAAAAAGTTTAAAAGAACTCAAAAGAATGAGGGCGATTTATCCAATGAAGAATTTAATGAAGCGTTTTTAGAGGCTTTGGAAAAGTATGACAGCTTGCCGGAGGGATTTTCGACAGGCGCGGTGTTGAAAAGCGTTCCTTTTGTCAAGGACGGCGAAATTGTTAAAAGAAAGCTGGACTTAAAACGGTTGGACAAATGTCTGGATCAAGTTTTGGGTTCTAAAAGAACAACTTCTACGCAACAAAAACAGTTAATGAAATATTTAAAACTGGCGCCGGAAGAAAAACGTTTGCTAGATGAAGCCGTTGATATGTATAAGAAAACATATTCTTCGGAAAAATTTGCTCAATCGGCGAATGTCGGACAAAAGGGAAATAAAAACCTGATGTATACGGACCTTGATACGATGAACAAGGGAACGGGGCGTTTTGATGTGGCGTATCTTGACAGCTGCGTTCAAAAAATTAGAAAAAAATATTTAAAGGACGCGGAAAAAAATCAGACACAGGTTTTGGCTTCTCAAAAAAACGTGGTCGATGAAAGTCTGCCGACAACGCCGGCGGTTGTTGAAGAACCGGCTCTTGTTGAGGAACCGACGCTTGTTGAGGAACCGACGCTTGTTCAACCGGAGACTGTCCAAAAAGATCCGATTGAAACAGGATTCTATTTATACGGAAAAGACGGAAAATTTATTGTCGCTGAAGGAAAAATCACAGACGATGATTTGGTTCAGAGTCTTTCTCAACAGGATAAAGTGGTTTTGGCGGAAAACGGCCGTGATTTGAAAGATATCTTAAAGGAAGCGGACGAGAAAAAAATAACTTTTGCCAATGCGGCGGAATATCAACAGGAAATTCAAGACGCTCGGATAGATATGTCTATGGAAGAGCCAGACTTTTTTGAAATGTATGAAATGACTTCTGATGAAAAAGTATACGCCAGATATGAAAGCTTGCTTGTGGATCCGGCTTATGAACAAGAAAAAGGAAAACAAGAAAAGTTGTCTGATGAGGGGTTAAAGGCTCTTGTCGATCATTTTGAAAGAGAGGCCTACAAGACTTCCGAGGACGCTATGTTTTGGGGAGGCAGAGGCAGAACGTCGATTAAAGACAAAGATTTGCAAACAAAAATAGCCGAATGCAGACCCGCATTGCTGAATCTGGCCGTGCGTCAAATTCAGGAGGAAGAAGCCGCGGCAAAGGCTGCCAGTCTTGAACAAAAATTAAAAGAAAAGCAAATTGAACAGGACGAAGCCTCACAGACCGATGAAAAATCCAAGGTTTATTTGGTCAAAGATGGAAACGATTATGTCGCCATCAAAGCCAATCCGGAGGAAATAAAGCAAAAAGCGCAAGAAAAAGTCGTGAGCCATCAAAAGTTGCCGGCTGAAGTTCTTCAAGAGATAATTCAAAAAAGAAATCAAAATGCATAATTTCTTTTGAAAAAAATAAAGCTCCGGTTTTCCGGAGTTTTATTTTATGACAGCCCGTAACAGCTTAAACCGCGTTGAAAAAGCCAGTTCATTGACTTTGTTTTTCGGCGTTTTATTTTGCCCGAAAAAGGGACACGCCACGCGTAAGCGGACAGAGGGACATTTCGTCGGACGCTTTGAAAAATAAATAAGCTCGGTGCGTGTAGCCTTGAATTTGGGAGAACAAAGGTTGGAATACTGAAAACCTATTGTGCAAGCAGGGGGAATTTTCTCTTTGCAAAATAAAGAAGCTTTTGAAAAAACGATTTTTAAAAATACGCTTTTGAAAAAACCAGCCTTTCGGCTGGTTTTCCCATTCTTTAACTCAATCGTTTAGAAAGCGTAACGCAATCCGACATACAATTCATGCGCGGACAGTTCCGTTTTGAATTTGCCGTCAACCCGTCTGATTCTCTTGTTGAATTTGCCCATGTCAACATAACGATACCCGTAATCCAACGATAACCCGTCGACAATGTCATAGGTCGAACCGAGTCCTACGGACCAAGTGAAGTTCGTGGAATTGGCGGTGCTGACTTTTGCTTTTGTCAAGCCGAGCCCGATGCCGAGATATGGTTTCATCGCGCCTTCCAACGGAACGGTATAGTACCCGTTCAACATGAAAGATTGCGTTTTCGGTTCGACTTTATAAGCGTAAACGTCTGACGTATCGTCCGAGAAAACTTTACTGTCGCCTTTGCCGCGATAGGTGTATTCAAATTCCAAACGCATGGTTTCGCACGGTGTTTCAATACCGATAGCCGGACTGACCATAAAAACTTTGCTGTTGGAATCTTTATTTAAAGTTTTTTCTTCGGAACGAGGAAATCTGACCTTGTCCGTTTGAACCAAAGATCCGCCGACCTTGACGGAAATATATGGTTTTAATCCCCCCATCATGTCCGAATTTTGCGTCGCAGAAGACGGAGCTGCAAAAGCTTGCGCCGATAAAATCAAAGCAGAAACTGTTGTAAATAGAAGTTTTTTCATAATTGTTTTCTCCCTATATGAATTATAAAAACATCTTTATAGTAACTCAAAAATTGTGAAAAACAATAGAAAAAGAGCTTATATATTCTAAATAT
>CAVDQP010000055.1:7179-7679 GCA_963611245.1 Holdemanella biformis | reverse complement strand
AGGGAGGATTTATGGTTCAATCCGCATATTTAATTGATTACACGAATAAAGCTTTAAAAGGGGAATTGCCTCGTTTGGTCGGGCAACAAAAAGCGCTGGAACGTGTTTTGCATATTCTTATCCGCGAGTCAAAAAACAACCCTGTTCTGGTAGGGGCGACCGGCATCGGGAAGACGGCGCTTTTTTACGGGTTGGCGCAATACACCGCTTCTTCGAAAGCGCCCGCGTCTTTAAAAGATAAAATATTCGTCGGGTTGAACACACAGGATCTGATTTTAAAAAGCGCCTCGCAGGAAGAATATGAAAAAAATCTGAAAAGCGCTTTAAGTGAAATTATCCAATCCGACGGAAAAATGATTCTTTTTATTCAGGACATCAGTCTTTTGGTGCCGCTTCCCTCAAATCCGGAAAATGCCGAAGCCGGAAAATTTTTGCGCCTCGCCGTGAAAAACGGAGACGTTTCCTGCATTATCGAAACGGATTTGTATCATTACAAAACC
>CAVDQP010000055.1:2837-7169 GCA_963611245.1 Holdemanella biformis | reverse complement strand
CTTGAGCCGGTTTCGCCGAAGGAAGCCATCGAAATCGTCGACAAAATAAAAGGGCGTTTTGAAAACCATTACAGGCTTAAAATCCCGACCGAGATTGTGGAAAACGCCGTTGCTTTGACGCAAAGATATATCAAACAAAGAGTTTTGCCGGAAAAAGCCATTGACTTATTGGACGACGCTGCCAGTCTTTTCACGTTAAACGCGCCGGAAGGAACTCCCGCCGTTTTGACAAAAGCGTATTTAAACAAAACCATCGCCGCATGGACAGGCGTTCCTTTGGATAAAGTCGATTCGGAGGACAAAAAACGTCTGGCAACGGCGGAAGATCACTTGCGGCTGCGCGTTATCGGGCAAGACAGCGCCGTTTTGGTCGTTGCCAACGCGTTACGGCGAGCGCGCTCCGGATTGCAAGACCCGAACCGTCCTATCGGCTCTTTTTTGTTTATCGGGACAACCGGTGTCGGTAAAACGGAATTAGCCAAGTCTTTGGCGGAATTTATGTTTGATGACGAAACGGCTTTGGTGCGTATTGATATGTCCGAATATATGGAACGATCTTCGGTTTCCCGTCTTATCGGCCCGCCGCCCGGAACCCCGGGGTATGAGTTGGGCGGTCTTTTGACGGAAGCCGTTCGGCTCAAGCCGTATCAAGTCGTCTTGTTTGACGAAATTGAAAAGGCCAATCCGGACATTTTGAACCTGATGTTGCAGCTTTTGGACGACGGGCGATTAACCGACAGCAAAGGTGTCACGGTGGATTTCAGAAACACGATTATCATTTTAACGTCCAACGTCGGCGCCAATTTACCCAGTTATCAAAGAACGGAAGCTTTGACGAATTATTTTCGTCCCGAATTTTTAAACCGTATTGACGACATTGTCTCCTTTCACCAATTATCCGAAGAAGACTTGCGCAAAATCGTGGACATTCACTTAAACAAGCTGTTAAAAAGAGCGCGCGGCCTCGGGTATGAAATCATTGTTGACAACAAAGCCAGAGATTGGTTTGTCGATGAGGTATTTACTTCTAAATTCGGTGTCCGTGCGTTGAAAAGATTGATTCAGTATCAGGTGGAAAATCCGCTTTCCGCTTTGATTATGCAGGAAAAAGTCAATGCCGGCGATCAAGTGCTCGTCACGCCGGATCCGGAAGGCAAAAAGTTGCGTCTTTTTTCAAAATCCGGCCGACCGGCCGCCTCTGTCAGGCAATCATCGAACGGATAAGCAAAAACACGCGCCGAGATAGAAAACGCAAGGACTATAAAACAAGGAGAGTGTATGAGCGCTCGAACTTTAACGCGCGATCTTTTGGAATGGTTTGATAAAAACGGCCGAGACCTTCCGTGGCGGCAAAAAGGCGGCGCTCATCCGAACGCTTACGCCGTTTGGATTTCCGAAATTATGCTGCAACAAACAACGGTCAAAACGGTTATTCCTTACTTTCACAAATGGATGAAAAGATTTCCGACCATTACCTCTTTGGCGCAATCTCCGTTGGAAGAAATTCTTTTAATGTGGCAAGGTTTGGGATACTACACCCGCGCCAAAAAAATTTACGAATGCGCTCGGATTTTAACACAAGAATATGACGGCCGTTTGCCTTGTGATAAAAAAGAGCTCTTAAAATTACCGGGAATAGGTCCTTACACATCGTCCAGCCTGATGGCCTTTGCCTTCAACGCGCCGGAAGTCGTGATTGACGGCAATGTCGTGCGGGTTTTAGCTCGATTGGACGGAATTGAAAAACCGGTCACGCCTTTTGACGTAGAATCAAGAGCCAAAGAATTAACGTCTTTAACAAGACCGGCGGATTACGCGTCCGCCATTATGGATTTAGGCGCTACTGTTTGTCTTCCGAGCAATCCTGCGTGTCTGTTTTGTCCGTGGCAAAAAGAATGCAAAGCGTTTTGCAAAGGCTTGACGGATAAAATCCCTACCCTTAAAAAAACAAAAAAGCTCTTTAAAAAAGGAAATGTTTTTTGGATTGAAAACGACAAAGGAAAAATCCTTTTACGTAAAAGAACGGGAAAAGGAATTTTATCCGGCTTAACGGAATTACCGTGGAATGACGACGAAACCTTTCCTTTTGAAGCAAATTGGAAAAAACAAGGACATATTTCACACACTTTCACCCATTTTCATTTAGATTTGACTTTGTATACAACCCGTTTGAAAAAAGGAAAAGAGCCGCCCGAAAGTCAAGAGACTTTTTTTGCCAAAAAAGAAGATTTTTCCCGTTACCCTTTTTCTTCCCTGATGAAAAAAGTCATCAAAGAAGCCTCAAAAGAAACCAACAAAGACACACCCGTTTTTCAAAAAGAAAAGCCGGAGGAAAAAAGCTGAAAGCCGAAAGATGAAAGCTGAAAACTTGGCTTGTCAACCTAAAGTAATCACCGTCACGGGCATATTTTGCAACATCTCGTCCCAATAGAACATATTCAAGATAAGAAAAACAAACCACGCCAACAAAAAAGCATTTAAGAAAATATTCGCGCTCTGGACCGGAACGGAATCTTCCGGCAAATCCTTTTCAGACATATTTTTGACAAGAAAATAAATTTCTTCCTGACGGGCGGTATTAAACCGTCTGACGCGTTCGGGCATAAAAAACGATTCAAGCAACGCAATCAGGTAAGGTATTCCCGTCCAGAAAAATATCAGATAAAATATGCCCCACCGGCCTTGTTTCAAGTAAAACCGATGCGCACCGAACATTCCAAAGCTTAAAGCCAGCAAAACGCCTGTTGAAATATGCCGGCATTGTGGATTATAAAGCCTGATAAAATAATTTTTCTGATTTTTTTTCAAGCTTTCAAACTGTTGTATCATTTCCATTTTTGTGTCCTCCCCTCACAAAAAATAATGTAAAACCCTTTATCAAAAAAACAATATGGACGAAAGTTTTCTCTGAAAAATCCTGTTTTGCCGGATATAAAAAAAGAGGCTTTTTACAGCCTCTTTATAAAAAAACCGTATCGAATTAAAAATCATATTGGATTTGAAAACCTAACAGATTCGCTCTGGAATGGTATTTCATTTCCATTTTGGTGCCGTCAATCGTGTGTCTGGCGGAAGCGTCATGAACAAACATATAAGTATATCCGGCATCAAAAGTCACATTTTTATACTGATACGACAGACCGGCGGATACCCAAATACGGTTATTGTCAGGAATACGCGCCGTTCTGTATTCGGCGCCGTTAATCGGCGTTTCATCGTAACTGACACCGGCTCGGAAAGTCAATTTATCCGAATGATAATACTCCGCGCCGAAAGAAGCCAGCCATGTGTTTTTCCATTTTTCTTTGGTAACAAAAGGCGTGGGAGACAAAAAAGATTTGATAATCAAATCATCAAAACGCGACCATTTTGTCCATTTCAACAACGCCGCCACACCCAACTTTTCATTCAATTTTGAATAAGCGGACAGCATAAAGGATTCCGGCGTCGTCAATTTTGCCGTCCCTGTTCCGAAAGCAATTGTGTTCCCGTTCATTTTCATGGAATGATGACCGCTCAGTTTATGCGTGATTTTAGAACGATACGCTATGCCGATTCTTGTATCTTGAACAGGTTCGAACACAACGCCGGCGTTATACCCGACGCCCCAATCGTCTCCTTCCATTTTGCTGCGCGCCGTTTGAAGAGGGCTGCCGGATAAAAGAAGATACGGATAATTCGTCAAATCCGCATACATTCTTTGAAAATTCACGCCAACTCCGACGGACCATTTTTCATGGATTTTATAAGAGACGGAAGGCGTGACGTCTATCCCTTCAATAGCGGAATATTTTGCATGCGACGCGCCGACCCAACTATTTTTGTAATTTGTGGACAAGCCGAACGGCGCGTAAAAGCCCAATCCGAAAGTCATTTTGTCATTTATCGGCATCTGCGTGAAAAAATGCGGCGCCGCTTCATTTAAGATAATGGTTCGATTGTCATACGGCGTTAATCTGACGGCAGAATTCGAACTTAAATAAATATCGCCTTTGACTTCGCTTTTGATGTTCATCAAAACAACGCCGACCTGTCCGCCGGCCGTTTGTTTCAATCCCATTCCCGCCGGATTAAACGCCAACGCCGAATAATCATCGCCGACAACACCGGCGCCCGCATACGAACGGCCTAAACCGGTCACGCTGTATTCCAACAACTGAAAACCGGCGGCCTGAGATGAGCCGACATACCCTGACAAACAAAAAAGACCGGACACAAAAGCCGATACAAAAGATGCTCTTTTCATTTTTTCCCTTTTTTAGCTATTTTGATTGAATGACTTTTTCGGTTTGTAGGCCATTTTTCAAAAAGAAGCAATCCTTTAATCTATAT
>CAVDQP010000055.1:1681-2827 GCA_963611245.1 Holdemanella biformis | reverse complement strand
AATCTATATTCTGGAAAAATTTCACAATTGTGTCTTTTTGGTGTCACATTTCTGTCATATTTTTATTTTTGTTCTTTTGCTTTTCCTCTTTGAAAGGGAAAACAACGGAAAAAGAACTCCCTTTATTTTTCTTGCTGGCAACAGAAATATGCCCGTGATAGCTTTGCACCAACGTTCTGACGATTGTTAAACCTAATCCGCTGCCGCCTCCTAAAGAAGCCCTTGAAGAAATAAACGGTTCAAAAATATGCGGAAGCAATTCCTCCGGAATGCCGCACCCCGTATCTTTCACGGTGATTTTTCCTTTTGTTTTCATTTTTTTGACTTCTATCGTCAAAACACCGCCGTCTTTCATCGAATGAAAAGCATTTTGGATTAAGTTCACGAAAATCATTTGAAAATCACTTTGCAACATCGTAAAGCTGAAATCTTCCTCTTCAAAAATCGTTTGAATGGCAATGCCGGATTTTTTGGCTTCATAATCCAACAGCAACAAAATTTCCCGAATTGTTTTTTGCACAAAGATTTTTTCCCGTATTTCAAAAGAATTATAGCTGGCCATTTTTAAAAGGCGACCCGTCACATCAATACACAATCCTATTTGTTCGTTAATTTTTTTCAAATAGTCCGACAATTCTTTCTGGGACAGAGCGTTTTTCCCGTCTTTTTTTTCCAACCGTTCCAAAATCCCTTCCAAAATCAAGCGGACAGAGCCTAAAGGATTTCGCATCTCGTGCGCAATGCCCGTGGATAAAAATCCCAAAGAAGAAACTTTCTGCTGATGAGAAAATTGAATATCTTTCGTTAAATCTCGAATGGATTCAACCAAAAACATTTTCTTTTTGCCTTCTCTTTCATAAAAGAAAGGCGCGGCACTGACATCGACATAGAAACTTTTTTTCTTTTTATTATGAGAAATAAAGTTCTGAATGGTTTGAAAAGGTTTTTCGTGTTTTTGTATTTCTTTCAAAGGGCATTTGACTTCTGTTTCCTCACACACATCACATCGGCGATGGCTGGAATGAAAACACACATCGCCGACGGCATTTTCGCCCGCCGGCAAAAACAACAGCTTTTCATAAGCTTTGTTGACTCGAATAATCCGATAACTTTCATCAATCACCCGCAATGCGTCGGGTATTGCGT
>CAVDQP010000055.1:0-1671 GCA_963611245.1 Holdemanella biformis | reverse complement strand
GATATTCTTTAAACTGTTTTCCAAAGAAAGCGCCATTTGATTTAAATTCAACGCCAATGTGTCGATTTCGTCGGGAATTTTTCTGTCCAAAGAAATCCGAACAGACAATCGACCTTGCGCGATTTGGCGGCTCATTTGCACGACTTTATCCAAAGGCGACAAAATAAAAAAGTGCATCAAAAGATGTAAAATCATCAAAATAAAGAAAACAAAAACCGCGACGGAAACAATCACCAACGCTCCGATTTTGACGGCGTGCTCCCGAATGTTCGATTCATCTTGCATTAAAGACGACATTCCTTCTAACGCCTCTGTTTGAAAAGAAGATTCTAAAAGCGCTTGCGTTTGTTCCGACACTTGAAGATTATTTTCCTCCACCAGATTCTTCAGATGCGATTTCAACACAACGCTTTTTGAAATCGCCATACCCAGCTGTTCCAATTTTTTTTGCGTTTGTCGCCATTCAAATTGCTGTTGGTTGAAATATACTTGAGTAAACACCGCCATAAACAAAGCCGCCGTGATAAAAAAGAAAAAAGTAATGACGACCGTGAATTTTCGGCTCAAAATTCCTAAAAAAAACTGAAACAGTCTTTGAAAAGAAAAAATCTTTTTTCTCATTTTACTCTCCGTATTTTGTTATATTGACAATCAGTTTACATTTTTTTCATTTTTAACGCAATCATCGTGTTTTAAGACTTGATTTTTTATAAAAAACGCTGTTTAATAATGTCTGACATTGTTTAATTTTAACAGGAGAAAAACATGCAACGCAATTTACTTTTTTTATTTTCCGCCATTATCATTGCCGGAGCCATTGTTTTAACGGCGTATATCAAACCCGTAAAACCTTCGGAGGAAGTTTCCGCTTCTCTTTCTGCCAGCCAAAAAGGCGAAGTTTCGACTCTTGTCGAAAAATACATTATGGAACATCCTCAAACGATTGTGAACTCTTTGCAGAAAATGCAAAGAGAAGAGGAAGAAAGCAAACAACAAGCTTTAAACGAATCGGTGTCTCAAATTCTGCCGACTATTTATGCGGATAAGACAAACCCTGTTTTGGGGAACCCTGACGCAAAGTATACGATTGTTAAACTGTATGACTATGCGTGCGGTTATTGCAAACGGATGTCCAAACTGTTGATGGATCCTGTTTTGGCGAACGGGAATATCCGTTGGATTTTTGTTGAAACTCCGATTTTCGGCGAAACTTCCGATTTTGCAGCCAGAATTTCTTTGGCCGCCAATAAATTGGGTCGTTTCAAAGAAATGCACGAAGCTTTAATTGACGCTTCCGAATTGACCAAAGAAAACATTAAAAGCATTGCCGAAAAATTGGGATTTTCTTGGGAAGAATTGGAAGGAATCGCCAACTCTAAAGAAATCAAAGACAAGATGATAGACAATGCCGGTTTGGCACAACAAGTCGGTTTGCGCGGTGTTCCGTTATTTATTATTGACGGAAGAGTTATTCCGGGCGCTTTCGGTCAAGATGTTTTGGATACGATATTGAACGACGCCAACGTCAGAGCCGAACAGAAATAAGTCTGTTTCTTTACTGAAAAAAAGCCCTTTCTTTTGGAGAGGGCTTTTTTTTTGTCTTTATTTTGAAAAGATTATTATTTGAAAAAGATTTTATTTTCCGTCAGAGCAGAAGGAACGCTAAAGCAC
>CAVDQP010000054.1:0-7743 GCA_963611245.1 Holdemanella biformis | reverse complement strand
GCTATACATATTCAACAGATGATACACTTGTTGCGGCTATTCATTCTGCCGGATTTATCCAAATCGGCTACTACAAAATTGCTGTTTTGGAAACCGAAAAGGTTAATTTGACGAACTATGTGCCTGCCACAAGGACGGTAAACGGAAAAGCCTTGTCTTCAAATATCACGCTTTCCGCTTCTGATGTAGGTGCTTTAGCATCTGACGGAACGGCGTCAAAGGCAACGGCTGATGCGGATGGAAATACTTTCTCGACGACTTACTTAAAATTGTCAGATGCAATTTCTTATGAAGAAATGAGTTAACAAAAGGATTGGGTATCGTGACTAAGAACGTAAGACTAAAAAACCGTAGTGGCGAATACTTAGAGCCATATACGGAGAACGTTCCGACCGCGTCTACTTCAACGGCCGGAAAAGTGAAATTGGATACCACACCAACGTCAGGGTCAAATAATGCTATTACTTCAGGGGCGGTTCATACCGCCCTTGATAATATGCAGACAAGTATAACAGCCTTAAATACAACGTTGTCAGGAAAAGTGAACAACTCAGCATTGCAAGTTGTAGACAGTAAACCGTCCAGCCCGGATAGTTCAACTTTTTACTTCGTTAAGGAGTAAAAATGACTATTACAGCACAAAATAAAGAAATTGGCGAAGTTTACTTTGGATCATCAGCCATAAACGAAGTTTACCATGGCAATGATCTTGTGTGGTCAAGTGGGGTTACCTTAACGGTTAACCCTACACCAAGCAATGCAATCGTTACCTTTGATACTTCCGGACAAATTTCAAGAAACAGTATAAAAGTAAAAAAAGGAACGACTGTCAGCTATACCGTTTCGTGTGGTGGCTATTATTCTACAACTGGTTTTATCACCGTAAATCAAAGTCAAACTATTAATGTGGTACTTGAAGAAAAATATTATGATGACGATCAAGTTGTTTTCGAACAAGCAACTGCCGGTTCGTATACTGCAAATATTTTAGCACCTGGCCTCTATGAAATTATAGCGGTTGGCGGTGGTGGTGGTTGTGGTCAAATGGCCCTTGGTTCCGTTCAATATACCATTGCTGTTTCGGCAAGTGGTGGTTCAGGAGCTGTTGTCAGAGGTCAATTTAGACTTTCAGCCGGTTCATTACCTATAACTGTTGGTGCATTAGGAACATCAGCAAATATCGCAACCGCAGGCACGGCCACCTCAACAGATGGTGGAACGACAACCGTTGGAACAATATGTAGCGTTGGCGGCGGTGGTGGCGGTAAAGCTGGCTGGGGTAACCCAGTTGTTCAACAAGGGGGTACGGCAGGCCTGGTCAATTCATATGATTCGACCGCGCTAATAACTCCAATACTCATATCCAATGGTAATACCGGAACATTTAACCGATGGTACACTGCTAACAAAGATGGGACAGCAACAACATCCGTTATTCAATCTCCTTATCCGCCATATGGAACTGGATCAGCAGGTACAGCCGTAACTTGTTATAAAAATGCGGCCAGTTTCAGTAGTAATTCGGGTTCTGCTGGATATGTAAAAATTATCTATAAAGGTAAATAACATTTCTTTTAAAGGAGAAATTTATGGCAAATAAAAGCGTCAAACTTAAAAATAAAAAAGGTGATTATCTGTATCCATACACGGACAATATACCAACCGGTAATGCCTCGGTGGCGGGTAAGGTCAAGGTTGATTCTTCCCCAACATCGGAATCCTGTAATGCCATATCCTCGGGGGCGGTTTATACCGCCCTTGCGGATAAACTGGGGAAAAATGATACGGCAACACGGACGATAGCGGACAAGGACGGCAACGAAATCACTCTGACCTATCAACCACTCAAAATGCCGGTGCAGGCTTTGGCTACATCGGGGAAAATGGGACTTTGCGATAATTCTTTTTATCGGATAGCGCCCACGGACAATATCACTTTTGTGCTGCCGACTGATTTGGATAATCAGTTTTTTCATCAAATCTTAGTGCAAATGCAACTGACCAAAAGCATTACCATTGATTATGGCACAAACTGTTTCTTTGGCGGGCAAACACCGCAAATCAGCGAGACTGGCTTTTATGATTTAATTTATGAACATAATGGAACAAACTGGGTCTGTGGTGCGCTTTCTTGTGTCCGTGTTGGGACTTATACGCCACCACAGTTAGATGAACCGGGAACGCTGTACGCTTGGCGGGCCAAAGAGCGTATGATTGATGAAATTATTTATACCAAAACAACCGAGATTACCGCCGACACGATATTATATAATGCGGACGGCAGTGTCTATCAGGGGACAGAATGGCGCATTACGGATAATAGCGTGGCTTATCAAGACAGCGAAGGTGTATCGGATTTAATCTATGCCACACGTTATGCAGATGCGGACAAAACATAAAGGAGAAAATATGATTATACTGACGCAAAAATTATTGGCAAGAGCCTATCCAAAGGGGATTTATACAAAAGATACCGTTCTGGCCGAAAGCAGTGAAATCGGTGCCAACGGGACATTTGAACTGGATCAAGATGCTTGGTGTTTATGTACTCTGATCGGTTCGGGTGGAGCCAATGAATGGGCTTTTGGGTGGTCGGCTTTTGGCGCGTCGGGTGGCAGTGGGGCATTTCTTCGGGGCGTGTTTCGCTTGTCTGCCGGGACACATACCTATCACGTGGGAGAGCCAAAAGGCGTTTATAATTCCAAGATGAACTCAGATCCCAGCTATATTGACGATGTTTTGTACTTGTGTGCCAATGGTGGGCAAGAAGCCTATTCCCGGCAAGGGGCTATGGCCGAAGATTGTCCCAACGAAGCGGGGATTGGAGGAACGGCCGTTATCAATGCAACCGTCAGTCAAACCCATATCCCGCTTTATACGGACACCAAGAACGGCAACTTGTTTTTAAATAATGACACAACATATTTTATGCGGGGTAGCGGTTATCCCGGGGGCGACTTAAATACACCCAAGCTTGGCAATTCCATAGATGTTAAAATCAATGATTTGACAGATTTTAACAACAAGGTCTTTTTGGGCAATGGCGGTTATGTCAAAGTTGTCTTTTTGGGGTATAACGAGCCCGATGCAACCAACTCAAACAACGGATAAACAATGACAGATGAAACGCTTTCCCAAGCTTTGAAAGAAGCCTATGCTTCTGCGCCCAGCGATGTTGTGGTTTTGCACACATTAGAACTGCGCCACCCTAGTTTTAAGGACGCTTTGGGTGCGCCGACCGCTATTCGGGTCGTGCGGGATTATCAAGACCATACATGTGTATTGGAAGATTCAGCTCCGTTGGACGCAGGGCAAGCAGTTTTATTTATCGCTATGGCGTTTGATTTGGCACTGCCTCCGGTAAACAACGCACCGACCCCAGAGATTACGGTCACAATAGACAATGTCTCAACCGAGATGATCCGCTATTTGGACAACGCTATTGAAACACAAGAGATGATAGAACTGACCTATCGGCCCTATCTGTCCAATGACTTGTCCTGTCCGCAAATGGACCCGCCAATAACCTTGGTGATTACCGATATTCATGTGGATTGCTATAAAATAACCGCCACAGCCCGTATGATGGATATCGGCAATCGTTCATTCCCGAGCGAAAATTATACCGTTAAAAAATATCCGGGGCTAACTAGGTAATCCTCCCTCGGAATACTTAGAAAATTCTATATCAGTCTTTTGCGTTTTATTTCTTCGCTTTTTTCATTAGCTAGGATTCACTAGCTTGCTTCAAAAAGCAAAGTCTAAAACACAAAATTCTTTAATATTTATTTCCTAACTATCCCAACGGAGGATTACGTGACACATTTTGCTTGTAAATATATAGGTCTGCCATGGGTGGCCGGCGCACAAGGCCCTGATGAATTTGACTGTTGGGGAATGGTGCGCTGGATCCTGAAGCACGAATACGGTATAGATGTGCCGGCGGTAAACGTTAATCCGGATAATCTCCGGAGCGTTTTAATTGCATTCAAAGAGGATCCTGCTTTCCGGGCATTTAATGAAGTTGAAAAGCCGCAAGACGGTGATGTCGTTCTGCTCAGGCAATCTAAATATCCCGTTCATGCCGGCCTGTGGCTAGATGTTGATGGTGGCGGCGTTCTCCATTGTTGCCGCGAAAGTGGCGTGGTGTTTCAGGATTTGCCGTCTATGCGCCTGTGTGGGTGGCAAATTGATAGCTATTATAGGGTAAAAGGAAAATAAATGATTTACTTTTCACACATTACGAACCCTTTTCAGCCGAACAAGGGGCGGATAGATCGTGTCCTTGATGAAGGGAAAACGGTCTGGCAACTGATTGAAGAACAAAAAGTGGACCTCAAACGCCCGACAATTTGTATGATTAACGGTGTTGCGGTCCTCAGAAAGTTTTGGAATGACCTTGTTTCACCGAATTCGCTTGTTTGCTTCATCACGCTTCCTTTGGGAGGTGGTGGCAAATCATCTAACCCGTTGCAGGTTGTTTTGATGGTCGCAGTCGTTGTAGCCTCTGTCTATACCGGCGGTATTGTGGGAGCAGCCTATGGTGCCGTTTGGGGAGGATTGGCAGCGGCCGGTGTATCTGTGGCCGGCGGTATGTTGGTCAATACCTTTGTGCCAACACCCAAAGCGTCCTTAAACGGCGGCGGAGCCGTAAGTGCTATTGCCACACAAAGCCCGACCTATTCTTTGCAAGCCCAAGGGAATCAAGCGCGCCTGGGTAATCCAATCCCTGTGATCTATGGACGTCATTTGATTTATCCAGATTTTGCAAGTACTCCTTATTATGGCTATATCAACGATGAACAATATGTGTATCAACTCCATTGCATTGGCCAAGGTGAATATGATGTGGAACAAATCAGAATTGAAGATACCCCGATCAGCTCGTTTGAAGAAATTACTTATCAAATTATCAATCCGGGTGAAAGGAACACATTGTTTCGCGATGATGTGGTGACTTCGGCCGAAGTTGCGGGGCAGGAACTTTTGAAAGACACCGTTTGTGGTCCGTTTGTGTTGAACCCGACCGAAAGTGAAATTGACCGGATTGAGATAGATGTCGCCTGTCAGCGCGGCCTTTATTACGCAAATGACAGCGGTGGTTTGAATACAAAATCGGTTCAATGGCGGATAGATGCCCGAAAAATTGATGATGAAGATAATGCGCAGGAGGACTGGTTTACCCTTGGCACCGAAACAATTTCGGCCAATACCGTCAACGGAATTTACCGGACATTTGATTATTCTGTGGCCAAAGGCCGATACGAGGTCCGGGCCACGCGTTTAGATGATAAAGATACATCTTCCCGTGCCGGTCATGAACTGCGCTGGGCCTCGGCAAAGGGCTTTATCGTATCAACGCCGGATTACGGGAATGTGACGTTGCTGGCTATTCAGATGAAAGCCACCAATAACCTGTCGCAAAGGTCAAGCCGAATGGTAAATTGTATTGTCACAAGGAAGTTGCCGACATGGTCGCCGGCAGGGGACTGGACAGGGAACGTTCCAACGCGATCCATTGCATGGGCGTTGGCCGATATCTTAAAGGCCGATTATGGTGCAAGGCTGTCTGACAAATCCATAGACTTACATGCTTTGTATCAATTAAATCAAACTTGGGCGACCAGAGGAGATACCTTTAACGCTGTGTTTGACAGTAAATTGACGGTTTATGAGGCTTTGTCCCGGACTTGCAAAGTGGGACGAGCCGTCCCTTTTATTCAAGGCGGAATTGTTCGTTTCGTTCGGGACGAACCCAAGTCCATACCGGTGGCACTGTTTGGGCCAAGGAATATCGTTAAAAACAGCCTGACTATTCAATACATTATGCCGTCCGAAGATACAGCAGACAGTGTTTGCGTTCAGTATTTTTCGGACCGAACTTGGAAAAACTCAGAAATAACCGGAACTTTTTCAGGCTCATCGTCAGATAAGACGGCGACCGTTGAGTTATTCGGTTGCACCGATAAAGCCCAAGCACTCCGAGAGGCGATTTATATGGCGTTGGCCAACCGATATCGGCGGCGCATTGTGACATTTTCAACCGAGCTGGAAGGTTTAATCCCGAGCTATGGAGACTTAATCTCAATCACGCACGATATGCCACACTGGGGAACCGGTGGCGAAGTTATGTCAGTAAATGACACAACACTTACGCTATCGGAACCGGTGGAGTTTACCGAGGGTCAAACTCACTATTTAACCTTGCGTACTCGCACCGGCGAATTGTCCGGGCCATACCGAGTAAGAGCCGGAACGCTTCCGACAGAAGTTATTTTACTGGATATGTCTGATATCCCTATTGATACCGGGACCGATGCAGAACGAACTCATTTTGCCTTTGGAACGCAGAACAAATGGGGAACATTAGCGCGGGTGACTGGGATTAAACCGCGCTCCGGCAAAGTTGAAATTACTGCCGTTATTGAGGACAGCAGAGTTCACGCCAATTAAGAAAGGACAAATCATGGATTGGATTCAATTTTTACAGATCATCTGCGTACCGGCCTTTGGCTGGTTTTTTTATAAATTAGGAGAACAACGGAGAGAAATCAAAACCCTTGAGCGTGACCTCAATGAGTTCAAAGTTGCGGTGGCCAAAGAGTATGCCACTCAGGTTAACATCAATCGCCTGGAAACAAAGATTGATGAATTACATCAGCTTTTATGGGAAATGCACAATGAACACACCACGCGGCATAAGAAATAATAACCCCGGGAACATCCGTTGGGGATCAGACTGGAAAGGATTGAAAAAGGACGGAAAACAGCAGGATCCGTCCTTTTGTGTTTTTGAAACGCCAGAATATAGGAACCGAGCATTGGCTAAATTACTCCAGAACTATCAGCGGCTTTACGGGCTTAATACGCCCCGGAAGATTATCAGCCGGTATGCACCACCAACTGAAAACGAGACAGTTTCATATATTGACAGCGTATCCCGGCAATTAAATATCACGCCGGACACACCGGTAGACCTTGCGGAAGATGGTGTTTTGATGGTCTTTATTAAGGCAATCATTCGCCATGAAAACGGCATACAGCCATACTCTAATGAAACGCTGTTGAAAGGAATACAAATGGCATGAAAAAGCGGCTTTGGATCCCGATCCTCGGGTGGATCCTGTGTTACGGGTTTCTGCACAACTGTCTGATAGCCCCTATAACGGGTCTGTCGGTAGTGGACTGGGAGTATTTATTAACAGCCATGGGCATCTTGCTTGGTGTCAGTGGCGTACGAGATATTGGGTTAAAGGAAAGAAAAAACAGGATGTGGTATCAGATAACAAACCTTTTGAATAAGGGTAAATACTGGATAATTGCCGGAGCGGTGGCCGTTTTATACATACTCGGCTATCGGTGTGGCAAGGAAAAGGAACAAGTGAAAGTAATGAAAGGAACGGTGGACAATGTTAAAACAGCTAAAAGAAGTCGGGATAGCCTGGCTAATCCTGAACGTGTTAAGCGGTTGCACAACAAATATAAACGGTGATTTTTGCCTTTTATATGAACCGGTGTATGCAGATTACAAGCACGACACCCCGGAAACTATCCGCCAAATTGATAGAAACAATGTGGTGTATGATGAACTGTGTGAGAAATAAATTAATTCTTTGTTAATTTTTTTGTTGATTTTTTAAAAAAAATGTATATAATAAAAGAATAAATTAGTATTCCTTAATTTTTTTATTTTAAAACCGAAAAGAAAAATTCTATGATTTATTTAGTTAGGCATGGTCAAAC
>CAVDQP010000053.1:2300-7812 GCA_963611245.1 Holdemanella biformis | reverse complement strand
AACAAGTCGTTACCAGTTTTTTCAACCCCAAATATTCAAAATTATAACTGAAATAATGGAAAAAATTGCTGACCCGCGGATCGTCGCAATTGCACAAAACAACCTTTCCTTTGAAAAAATCTTTATAGTGTTTCAATTCGTTTTCAATATCACATAACTGTGTGTAAAACTCATCGTTTTTATTTTTTTTCGCTTGCTTTAAATTATCGTTTGCCATCTACAAAAACCACCGTTTATTTGTCATAGTAAATTTTTATAACGGAAAATTTTAAAAGTCAACTCAAAAGTGGACTTTCCTTTGCTTTTTTAATTTTGCTTTTTTTGAAAATTCGCCTCTACATAAACGGTGGTTTATGTAGATCTGATTTATACACCTTTTTTGTGATGTGCGCCGGCGTGAAGTTGAAAACAGGTTCTTTGAGGCGTTTGGTATCCTTCTTATCGGCACAGTTCCAACTTTTTTTCCAGCTTATACAGCTTTTTTAACCAAAGGCAGGTATGCGGCATTTTATTGCACGACACCTCTTCGGCCACTTGGCTGTCCGGACGCGGAAACGCCGGACAAATGCCGTCACTTTTTCCCACGCAACCATTTAATAATATCACCGTCGCCAATATCACGCTCAGCGTCAATATCCCCCTGACGGCGTAAAATTTGATTGCTCTGTTGCGTCTTTGTCTTTTGCTCATCGGATTTTCCTTTTTTGTAACTTAAAAATAACAGGAGGACCGTCGCCAGCCCTCCCGTCAAAAAATATATCAAAGATACCATCTGCTTTTCCAAATATGAAAAATTAAAAAAGACCGGATATAAATTGCGATGCGCTTTCAATGGTTTCGGGCGTTGCCGTTACTCCCACCGTTGCCACGACGCCCGCCAGCACAAACGCGATAATTTTCTTTTTGTTTGCTTTCAAAAAAGCCATCAACCTTTCTTTCATTGTTTTCTCCTTTCCAGGTTAAATATAAAAAACCGCCCTTACAAAAGGACGGCCGCAAAAAAAGGAAAGTTTCTTATCTTTCCTTATCAAAGTCCTGTCAAACGCATTCCGACAGACAGTTCTTTATCCTCATAAGGCAGAGCGCCGTTTTCGTGCCAAATAATAGCTTTTATCAACTTCATCATCACGCGCCTATCCGACAAGCAAAGCTTCTCCTGCGCCTGAAATCCCGTTCGTTGGCACACGTCCGCGATATACGACCGCGTGTCGTTTTCTTGTGCCGGCGCATACTTTCGGATTATTTCCTCCACCGTTTGCAACCCGTCTCGTCTGAAGTAAGTCAACAACAACCGGCACAACGCTCTGACGCCCCATTTAGCCTCTGTGAACACGCAAAAATCGGGCTCTTGTTCCGTCGCCTGTCTGTCCAATCCGTCCCAGTTTTCTCCTTTGCGGATATTCCCGGGATTATTGTTCCTGATACCCCGTGGTGTCATTTTATCCTTGTTCCTCCTTCCATAAAAAAAAGCCTCGTCTTATAAAAGACAAGGCTTCAAAAATCTTCCTTTTTTTTACTCAAAAAGCGCTTCCGTTAATTCCATTTCACATCGGACACAATGCAAAATATGAACTTCTCCACGGTGGATTGTATATAAAATACGGAAAGCTTTCTTAAACACAAACTGGCGAATGTCATATCCTCTTAAAGTTAAAAGAATCGCATACTTTTCCGGAAAATCCCCTAAAGAGTTTATTTCCTGAAACAATCCTTCCAAAACCTTTTGAGCAATCAGAGAAGATTCCCTGCCGATATAATCAAAAATATTCTCTAAATCATCAAACGCCGGTTGTTCTATAATAACGGACATTTTCATAAAGGCCTATCCCTTCATCTTTTCAGCACGACCGTTTTTTTCTTTCAAAAGGCAAAAAGCTTCCTGCGCCGTCATTCCCGTGTTTTTTTCCATACTGTTCAGTCCTTTTTCTATTCCTTTTATCAAAGAACCCAAGTACGCATTATTTTTCATTTCCTGATAAACGGCCGCATCTATCACAACCACACTCGCCGCCCCGTTTACCGTTAAAACGGCCGGAGATTTGTCTTTTTTCACCCTCTTTAGCACCTGCGAAGAATTACGTTTAAAATCCGTTAAAGACAGTATGTTGCTTTCCATATTTTTTCCCTTTTTTATAACATTTAATTTAACATCTTATTTAATGCTATCATAAAAGCCACCACTTGTCAAAATAATTGATGAGTTTTCTTTTCTCACTTCACCCACCCTTTCAAAAACTCCAGCGCCAGCATTAAAAAGCCCCCTATGCCGACGGTTTTCCAAAAAGCTCTGTCGTGTCTTTCCACTTTGTGCGCCAATCCTTCTCTGCCGTTTCTGCCGTAAAGAGCAATGTCGTGCTCGTTCATCTTTTCTTTCACGCCGGAAATTTCCCGGCTCATTTGCCCCAAAGAAGAGGCAAACTCGTCCAACTTCTTTTCGATTTCCAAAGTCCGCTCATCAATCCTTGCCAGCATTTCTTTCGTCGTTGTTGCCATTTGTCATACTCCTTTACGAACCGGAACTGTTTTCCAAAGCCTGCACTTTACTTTCCAAAGCGGTTACTCTGTTCAACAACTCTGTCACGCCAGTAAAGCCGGAGGAAGTGACGACAGGCGCAGTGGTCACCGTGCATTTTAATACCTTATCCGTGCCGACAGGGGTGGGCGCTTCACTGACAATGCCTGTCACTGTCTCGCTGGAAAAATTATTCCCTCTGTAACGTTCGGCTTTATACACATACGTCGACGCTTCAGATTGTCTGTCAATAAAAAAGACATAATACGACCATTGACATGCCGCGCAATATCTCATATTTGGGCTAAACAGATAAGACAGATGCCCCATATCAGACGGCAAAGGCAATCCCATATCCACTTCTTGAATATCCATGATATCCATTCCGTTGGTATATTCAAATGTGCGCATAGTGCCGTCGGAAAAGTTTATCATCAAATGTCCGTCCGGAGTAAATCTGAAATAATTGACCTGCTTGTTTGTCACGGGTTGCAAAGCGGAAGGATACAAAATGTCCTGTTTGGGTTTAAGCGTATCCGTGTCTATTTCCAATACCTTGATAACCGCCGTGGAGCTGTCCATAAATAACAAATATCTGTTATCCGGCGTGATGAGCAGACGTTGACCCTTAGTCTCAAATGGAGTAGTGCAATTCGTTCCTGTCATGGTGCTTGTGCTGTCATCAAGTGTGCATAATATTACATATTTATAACCATTTACACTTGGTGTTATATAGCCGTAATTGCTTGTTGATATTGCAACATAACTTGAATCACTAACATAAGAAACGCTACCGCTATAGGCGGTATACGTTCCGTCTTCCGAAAATTTCCCTGAGTACCCGCTATTATTACTCACAACAAACCCTGCGTCGTTAAAAGCCATTGTATAAGAAGAACTTGAGATATTCGTAGCTGTCCAATAATTATCATCTGGATAAGGTTTTAATCTGGTCAATTTATTATATCTGGACACAGCCGGCGTTCCGTGAATGGTGCCGACATTATCCCACCCTGTGCTGGAATAAGGTAAAGTCCCCGTCTGCACCAATCCTTGCCCTGCGGTGTATTGCCAAATGTTGTAGCCGGCAATATCATAAAGCACCCCTTCATTGTCTATGTAAAATTGTTGTAAAGGCACATCTTCCGATCCAATCTTGGGGGAAGAATAATCCTCGTCTCTTGTCACCGTCCGTGCGGACAAATCAACGGACAGTTTGTAAAATCCTATATACTGATTAGACGCCGAATTATTTCCCCAAAAAGCGTATACCTCTCCTGTTGATGTAAAGTAAGGAGCGTAGAAATCCTTTGTCAGCAAAGAAGCGGAACCGGAACTAAATAACACGGCATAAAATCCTTCATTGGAATATTCCATTGAATACATCGCCAATGAAACGCCGTCTATGCCTGTGCTTGTCGTTCTTATTCTCGGTGCATAACTAGAGTAAAAATCAGCTCCCCAACTGCTGGCGGTATACACGGGATTTTCGGGGTCGGTCATATCCACTACGCCGTAAGAGGTCAAAACCGTATTCCTATCGGGGGATATAGCCGGATATACCCCGTAACTTCCCAAACTTTTAACATACGTCGCCGTGTTTGTTTCGGTATCCAACAGGTAAAGTTTCCAAGTGCTGTTTGTCGTAATGATATAGTTCCCTTTGACAATACACGGATAATACAAATCACTAGAGCTGTTCAGCGTAAACGTTACTTCTGCCGCTTTTGTAATTGTGCCGTCGCTGTAAGCCAGTCGGAATAATTGATTTTTTGTTGAACCATACTTCCCTACATACAAATAATCATAGCTATCCCCTGAAATCAAAGCACAAACTTCATTTAAGGAAGCATTTTTATTATTTAATTCAGAAAATACACTCCTGTCACTGTATCCCAACTCATCATTTCTCTTGTAATAATACAGTTTGTCCGCGACAGAGCTGTTCCCGCTTGACGAATACACAAATATTCCGCCGTAAGGATTGTCCCCTCCGCTGAATATCGGCGCTTCTTCTTTCACCGCATAGCTGGTCCGAACAGCCGTACTGACCAACGGCCATTGATGAAAGCTGTTCTGCATACAAATGCCTTTGGAACAAACCGCTCTGGTCCCGTCCGAACTCACAAACGGCATATAAGCTGAATATGTCCCTGCCCCCGCCGGTAACGTTTGAAAACATTGCCCTGTCTGAACAATGTTTTTGTTGATAAGAACTTTGTCCCCTTCCACGGCTGTTTTTGTGTCATACGTGCACAACGCTTCAATCTCTTCTCCGCCTCCTGAAGGCAGGTTTGCAATCAATTCGCCGTAAGTGCTGGTCGCCGTTCCCGTCGGCACATCGGCTCCCTTTGCTATTAAAGCCGTTTTAATGCTGTCAAAATCACTGATAGCTTGCGTGATGTTTTCTGAAAGTGTGTTAGTTGCCATTTAACCTCTCCTCTAATGCTGTGTTGATCGTTCCTATCTGCTGATTGATTTGTTCAACCTGAACATCAAATAAAGCTTTTTTTGATGAAGCATACGCGTCAATTTCCGTTTGTTTTGTTGACACATAGCTGTCAAATTCCGTCTGCTTTGCCGATACGTGATTGTCAAATTCGCCGGTTTTTACCGTTGTATGCTGATTAAACGCATTTGTCTTTGTTTGAGCATACTGATTTAAAGAATCTTCGGCCGTTTCCAGCAAGGTTTTATTTTCCTTTTGTAAAGAAGGAAGAGCCACCGTTTTTACATAATTTTCTATTTCATCTTTGCCGTTATTGACAAAGATAAAGCCTTCCGGCACCACTTCCATTTCCATATCGCCGAAAATGACTTCCGCCTGATTTAAATCTGTATCAATGGTTGTTTCATACATTTTATTGTTCCTTTGTTATTTGCTTTGTTACGCGAAATTGAGCCACCGTTCCGACCTTTGCGGGATAGAAAGTTTTTTTGTCTCCGTTCGGCATAGTCAATTCAATATCCGTTTCATAAACACCGACAGGGATATTCGTC
>CAVDQP010000053.1:475-2290 GCA_963611245.1 Holdemanella biformis | reverse complement strand
CGGTTTTAAACGGATACAGGTTTTTCCTTCTTTCGGATTTAAATGATTTGAAACGCATTCGTCTATCAACAGAGAGGCTTTTTCATCTTTTGTTCGAACTTGCATTCGGATAAAAGCGCCGGAGATATCCAACCCCGTGAAAGTAATCGGTAAAATAAAGCTGTCGCCTTGTGTAACGGCGATATATTTGTCTGTTATTTTGCTGCTCATTTACGCCTCCTTGACTTTCATAAAATAATTTAAGGCAATATTTTTCGGCGCGGTTTCGCTCCCCGTTCTAACGCTTTTCGACGCATCGAACGAATAGTTGCTGCCGGCGGAATCGTGTCCGCCCGTTTGAATACGCGCGTCAAAATCAGAATCTCTTTGAAAAACGCCGGTCGGCGTGTCATAAGAACCGGCGCCGCCCATTCCCACTCTCAGAGCGGAAAAAGTCCCCGTTATATTTTGTATTTTATCTTCCTGATAACTGCCGAACGCTCTGTCGGTTTCGTCTAGCCCACGGCCGTTGTCGAACCCTCGGATAAACACGCCGCGCGTATCCGGTATATTAAATGTCGTGACTTTATTTCCTTCACCGAAAGTTGTGCCGATAATTTTAAAAAGATCCTCGTATTCAGTTCTGGACAGCTCTCTGCCGTTCAACAACATCCAAACGTCGTGATCCGACTGAGCCGCCGAAATTTTAATATCGCCGACGGGAATAAAAGCATTGACAAACTTTTTAAGGCTTGTTTCTTTTTCATCAAGTTGACTTTTATTAACGGCATCGTCTTCGCCGGTCGCCTTGGCAACATTTTTTATTTTGAAAGCCCCCATATTTAAGTCGCCTTCCATAGGAATTCTTCCGTCTCTTAAAAAAGCGTTATTTAATCCTTCCGCAAAATTATCATCTTCGGCGTCGTGATGATCCGTCACAATGTCTATATTGTTTAACCGGTCATCTTCCCAATTATGCAATCTGCTGAAATTTCCCTGACTATCGTAAGGCATTTTTTCTCCTTTCCTTTTTAATTCATAATAAAAAGGCCGTTCTTAAAAAAACGGCCGGCTTTAAGCTTTTATTTGTTAAGCTTTTTATATCCCAGATATGTGTTTGCAGCTAATTCGCCGACATCCATCCAGTTGTCAAATATTTGCTGTCGGTTTTGGTTTTCCGTTTGAGCTTTGTTCATACCGATATTGTATTTGGCTTGCGCGACGTCCCAACCGGAAGTGCCGTATTTTAACAGGTTGGCAATTTCGCTTATCGGCAATTGTCTGGCGTTATTTTGAAAATTCGCCGTTGAAATTTGATCGTTCAAACTGTTGGAAAAAGCGTTTTGTCCTTGTTGGATACTTTGATACGCCGCTTGTTGCAAAGCTTCGTTCTGGCTTTGATTCAAAGAACTCATAGCGTTTTCATACGCTTGCGAACCGACGGCCAATCCTTGATTTTGCAATCTGGTTTCCAAAGCGCGTCTTTGTTGTTCAAACTGAGGCGTCATTTTATCCACAGCAGAATTATAAACGGCATTTTCCATTCTTTGCCTTGCCGCATCGGAACCGTCCACAGAATAAACATAATTCGGCCTGTCGGACATATTTTCAGACAAACTTGCCGCTTGCGCAACCATATTATCGGCCGCGGTGTCATAATTCGTCGTGTCATACGAATTAAGATAATTTAAATAATCGTTTGCATATTTTGTTGATACGCCGGAACTGCCGCCCAAACCTAACGAACCGCCAATTCCTTTTATTGCTCTTGCCATATTTTTTTCTCCTTTATTTTTTATAAATATTTACATTCGTTTTCAAACATGCCTAAAATAT
>CAVDQP010000053.1:0-465 GCA_963611245.1 Holdemanella biformis | reverse complement strand
CCATAATTCGACGCCTTCTCCCTCTTTGACCTCGCCTAAAATATAGGCGTCTTCTTTGTCTTCCAGATATTTTCTTAACAGGCCTTCTTTTTGAAATCCCAATCGTTGACAAAGAAAAAGCGATTTTTGATTGCTTTTGCGAATAAGAACATTGATTCGGCGACATTTGAAGACCTTAAAAGCAATAAAAAACAATCCTTTTAAATTCTTCTTTGTCGCCCAAGAAGGATGAGACGTATAAATCGTCATCCATAAATCAAGCCGAGGTCGAATATTATGATAAATCAATCCGCCGACCAGCTTTTTATTTTGATAAAAGCCGATGGTGTAAAAAGGGCTGTCCAAAAAATCAATCGGTTCTTTTAATTTTTGGCAGACCCATTTTGTTATCGTATTATTTTTATCCAAAATAATCATACTCAAATCCTTTTTTAACTTTACAAAATGCCTGTTCCCGTTTCATAC
>CAVDQP010000052.1:4321-7816 GCA_963611245.1 Holdemanella biformis | reverse complement strand
CGTTCCTTATAAAATATTTTTTCTTTGAATGTATCTTTTTTTGACATAAAAGAAAATTGCTTTTTTCCGATTTTAAATAAAGAAATGAAAAAAAACATAAAAAAAGGCGCGAAAAGATTGACATCTCCGAAAGGACACCTTATCTATGTTGTTAGATGAATTTTTATTTTTTAAGGAATACAGCATGCTTTCAAAACTTTTCGGTTCCGCAAACGACAGATATATTAAATCCTTGCGCAAAATTGTAAAACAAATCAATGAAAAAGAACCTCAACTGGAGGCTTTGTCCGACGACGATCTGAAAGCCAGAACTTTTTGGCTGAAAAAAAGATTGGCGGACGGGGAAACTTTGGACGATATTCTGGTGGACGCTTTTGCTACCGTCAGAGAAGCGGCTAAAAGAACTTTGCATCAACGGCCTTTTGATGTTCAGCTTATCGGCGGCATCGTGTTGCACAGAGGACAAATCGCGGAAATGAAAACGGGCGAAGGGAAAACTTTGGTGGCGACTTTGCCGGTGTATTTAAACGCGTTAACCGGAAAGGGCGTTCATGTGGTCACGGTGAATGATTATTTGGCAAAACGCGACAGTGAATGGATGGGACAAATTTACCGCTTTTTGGGAATGTCGGTCAGCTGTATTTTGCATGCGATGAATTCCGAAGAACGTAAAGAAGCTTATGCCTGTGATATTACTTACGGGACAAACCACGAATTCGGGTTTGACTATCTGCGCGACAATATGCGCTTTTCAAATGAAGAACAAGTGCAAAGGCCTTTTTATTTCGCTTTGGTGGACGAGGTCGACTCCATTTTAATTGACGAAGCCAGAACGCCGTTGATTATTTCCGGTCAGGCGGAAGATTCTTCCGAACGGTATAAAGCCGTTGATCGGCTGGTGGCTCAATTAAAGCCGGAACATTACGAAAAAGATGAAAAACAACGTTCGGTCGTTTTAACGGAGGCGGGCAACGAATATATCGAAAAACTGTTAAAAGAGGCCGGCCTTATTCAACAAGGGTCTTTGTATGATTTAAATAATATCGGGTTGGTGCATCATGTGGAGGAAGCTTTGCAGGCGCATCAGCTTTTCCAAAAAGACGTGAATTATATCGTCAAAGACGGCAAAGTCGTTATTATTGATGAATTTACCGGTCGTATGATGGAGGGACGTCGCTATTCCGAAGGATTGCATCAGGCGATTGAAGCTAAAGAACATGTGGAAATTCAAGCGGAAAATCAAACTTTGGCGTCCATTACTTTTCAGAACTTTTTCCGTTTGTATCCGAAGCTTGCCGGTATGACCGGCACGGCCATGACGGAGGCGGCGGAACTGGATAGTATTTATCATCTGGAAGTTGTTGAAATTCCGACGAATCTTCCTTTGAAAAGGCAAGATATGCATGATGAGGTTTATCGCACGGCTGAAGAAAAATATGACGCCATTATCAAAGAAATCGAAAAAGTGCACGCCAGAAGACAACCCCTGCTGGTGGGCACGACTTCTATTGAAAAGTCTGAATATTTGGCGGATATGTTGCGTAAACGGACAAATATTAAATTTCAGGTATTAAATGCGCGTCATCATGAAAAAGAAGCTTATATTGTGGCTCAAGCCGGCGTGCCGGGGGCGGTGACCATCGCGACGAATATGGCCGGTCGAGGGACGGATATCCAGCTGGGCGGCAATCCTGAAATGCGATTGAAACAGGAATTGGAAGGCGTGACGGACGAAGCAAAAATCGCCGAAATCACCGACAGAATCCAAAAAGAAGTGGAACAAGGGAAAAAAGAGGCTCTTGCCTCAGGCGGCTTGTATGTTTTGGGAACGGAAAGACACGAAAGCCGCAGAATTGACAATCAGTTGCGCGGGCGTTCCGGACGTCAGGGTGACCCTGGTATGAGCAAGTTTTATGTTTCTTTGGAAGATGATTTAATGCGTATTTTCGGTTCCGATCGTATCAGCCGGATTTTAAAATCAATGGGAATGCCGCAAGGCGAGGCGATTATCCACCCGTGGATTAACAAAGCTATCCAAAAAGCGCAACAAAGAATCGAAGCGTATCACTTTGATATTCGAAAAAGCCTTTTGAAATACGACGATGTGATGAATGATCAACGCAAAGTGATTTACGAACAACGCGCCGAAATTATATCTTCCGACAACGTCAAAGAAATCACGGACAGAATGCGTCATGAAAAAATCGAAGAAACCGTTGAATCCTTTATGCCGGAAAAAACAGGCCCTCAAGAGTGGGACGCGGCGGCGATGCAAATTGAATTCGGGCGTCTGTTGGCTTTGAATGTGCCGATGAATCAATGGTTGGCTCAAGAGGGTATTTCCGCAAAAGAAGTGACAAATCGGTTGATACAAATGTCAGATGAACTGATGCGTTTGAAAGACGAGTCTTACGGCGAACAGGTGATGCGTCCGGTTGAAAAAAGTTTGTTGCTTCAAGTGATTGATCAGGCGTGGAAAGAACATTTGCAGGTTTTGGATTTTGTCAGAGGCTCTATCGGATTGCGGGCTTTCGGGCAAAAAGATCCGTTGAATGAATATAAAAAAGAGGCTTTTTCTTCTTTTTCCAATATGATTGATAAGGTGCATGAAAAAATCACAATTCTGTTATCTCATTTGGAAATTCAAGTGCAGCGGGTGGAAGAGTTTTTGGACAAGGCTCCTGCAAAAATGACGATGAAAGAAGAAGGCCACCCTTTGGCGGAAGCAGATGAATCTTCAAAAGCAAAGCCGGTGCAAAGTCGTAAAGTCGGACGCAATGATCCGTGTCCTTGCGGTTCCGGCAAGAAGTATAAACATTGTTGCGGCCGTGTGCAGTAAGTCGTTTTGGGCAAAAAAACGTGTAAAAAAGGGAAAAAGAGATTTTTTCCTTTTTTTATAACTCAAAAGAAAAAACAGTGACATAATATAGAAAGAACTGTTTTTGAAAGAAGGAGAAAATAAGTTGGATAAAACAAGCTCTTTTTTACAAATGAGTCGTTTAATCGGAAAATTAAAGCATCTGCCGCGCGCGGGGTGGGTGCGTAAAAAGGTGCAAACGCCCGAATCGGTGGCGGCGCACTGCTATCGTGTGGCGATGATGGCTTTGTTTTTGAAAAACGAGATAGCCGAATCGGGAGCGGATAGTCGTAAGGTTGTTGAAATGGCGCTTTGTCACGATGCGGCCGAGTCGGTTGTCGGCGATATTTTGCCTGAAAGATTTCAAACAGGGAAAAAAATATCCAAGGAAGAAAAACATCGCCTTGAAAAAGAAGCAGTTGACACTTTTTTTTCTTGTGAAAAAATGAAGTGTCTTTTCGACGAATATGTGCAAAAAACGACGCTTGAGGCCGTTTGGTGCCATGATTTAGATGTTTTGGATATGATTTTGCAGGCAAAGGAATATTTGGAAGCAAATCCGTCTTATGATGTGACGGAATTTTTTGAAAATAAAGACAGATTGGTGACGCCTGTTTGCCAAAAGCTGGCCGAAACAA
>CAVDQP010000052.1:0-4311 GCA_963611245.1 Holdemanella biformis | reverse complement strand
CATCAACGGCTGAAAATCTCTTTGCTTTTTAAAAAAAATTCAAAGCCGCGAAAAAAATCCTTTTTTCCCAAAAAAAAGATAAGAAAAAATATTTTTTTAAGTATTTTAATAAGTTATCTGTTTTAAGAAAAAAAGAGATTGACGCGGGCGGGTTATGTCTTTATATCTAAAGACATCTTAGGTTTTTTACTATATTTTGTGTTTATTAAAGGAGAAAGACGCAATATGTTGATACAACAGCCCGAATTATTTAAAGATTCTTCTCAATATCATCTGCCGTTTGAACGGGTGATTAAACGAGACGGAACAAAAGTCGCGTTTGACGCTTCAAAGATTACAAAGGCCATTATGGCGGCGGCGGAAACGACGGAGGAATTCGATTCGGACGAAGCCGGTCTTTTAACTTCTCAAGTTTTGAAAGTACTGCGGTATAAATACGGAGTCGGCAGCGAACCGAACATTGAAGAGATTCAAGACATTGTCGAACAGGTGCTGATTACTTCCAATTATTTGAAAACGGCCAAAGCGTATATCACGTATCGTGAAAAAAGAAACAGAATGCGCAAGGACAGAAAAGCGGTTGTCGACGCGGTGGCTTCCATCAACGAATATTTGGAAAAACTGGACTGGCGAGTCAATGCCAACGCCAATCAGGGGTATTCTTTAGGCGGATTGATTTTGAATGTTTCCGGAAAAGTCATTGCCAACTATTGGCTGAGCCATGTGTATCCGCCCGAAATCGGCGAGGCGCATCGTTGCGGAGATTATCATATTCACGATTTGGATATGTTGTCCGGCTATTGCGCGGGGTGGTCTTTAAGAGTTTTGTTGGAAGAAGGTTTTAACGGCGTGCCGAATAAAACGGAATCAAAACCGCCGAAACACTTGGTGACGGCTTTTTCTCAAATGGTGAACTTTTTAGGAACTTTGCAAAATGAATGGGCCGGAGCGCAGGCTTTTTCTTCGGCCGATACTTATTTGGCGCCGTTTGTGCGGATAGATCGCCTGTCTTATGAAGAAGTCAAGCAAAATATGCAATCTTTTATTTTCAACTTGAATGTGCCGTCTCGCTGGGGGACGCAGACGCCCTTTACGAATCTGACTTTTGATTGGGTTTGTCCGGAGGATTTGCGCGGCAAGCACCCGATTATCAGCGGCCGGCCGCAAGAGTTTACTTACGGCGATTTGCAAGAAGAAATGGATATGATTAACCGTGCTTATATCGAAGTGATGTCGGAAGGCGATATGCACGGTCGTCCCTTTACTTTTCCGATTCCGACGTACAATATCACGAAAGATTTTCCATGGCATTCCAAAAACGCCCAACTGATGTTTGAAATGACGGCGAAGTATGGGTTGCCTTATTTCCAAAACTTTATCAATTCCAGTTTGTCGCCGAATCAGGTGCGGTCTATGTGTTGTCGTCTGCAGCTGGATTTAAGACAGTTGCTGGCCAGAGGCAACGGGCTGTTCGGATCGGCGGAACAAACGGGATCTATCGGCGTTGTCACGTTGAACTGTGCCCGAATCGGCTATTTGTTTAAAGGGGACGAAGTCGGTATGTTCGACCGAATCGACGATCTGTTGACTTTGGCGAAGCGATCTTTGGAAATCAAGCGCAAAACAATACAGGAACATATGAACCACGGTTTATTCCCTTACACAAAGCGGTATTTGGGAACTTTAAGAAATCATTTTTCCACGATTGGCGTAAACGGCATCAACGAGATGATCAGGAACTTTACGAATGACGAACATGACATTTCCGACGAGTGGGGACAGGTTTTTGCCGTTAAAGTGCTGGATCATATCCGCGCTAAAATGGTGGAATTCCAAGAGGAAACAGGCCATATGTATAATTTGGAGGCGACTCCGGCCGAAGGAACGACATATCGTTTTGCCCGAGAGGATCAAAAGCGCTATCCGGATATTATTCAAGCAGGTACGCACGACGCGCCGTATTACACAAACTCTTCTCAACTGCCGTCCGGTTATACGGACGACCCGTTCGAAGCGTTGGACAAGCAGGAAGAATTACAGACAAAATACACGGGAGGCACGGTTTTGCATCTGTATATGAACGAAAGAGTGTCCAGCGCGGGGGCTTGTTGTTCTTTTATTAAAAAAGTGCTGGAAAATTATCGTCTTCCTTATGTGACGATAACCCCTGTCTTTTCGATATGTCCGAAGCACGGGTATATTTCCGGCGCGCATAAATTCTGCCCGATTTGCGATAAAGAGCTGCTGGCTCAAAAAGAGGCAGAAGCGATACGGCAAGCGAAAGCTTCCTAAATTAAAAAAAATGTGATACACTGAATAATGAAGAAAAGGAGAAAAATCATGACAGACAAAATCGTATTAAAAGACGAAGAACGTCAACCGGTGGAATGTTGGACGCGCGTGATGGGGTATTTCCGTCCGGTCAGCCAATTTAATAAAGGCAAAAAAAGCGAATACGCCGAAAGAAAATGGTTCACCGAAGAAAAGGCGCAAGATCATCTTTCCAAAGAATGCGGATGCAAAGCGGCGTAAGGAATGTTGACTCTTTCCGGTTGGGTGCCTTTTACCACAATAGATTATCCGAATCATTTGGCGGCCGTTGTTTTTTTACAAGGCTGTCCTTGCAGGTGTGTTTATTGCCATAATCCGGCTTTACAAAAAACGGAAAAAATGGAAGGCAGCCCTTCTTGGGAAGATTTTTTGACTTTTTTGGATAAAAGAAAAAAACTGTTGGACGGTGTTGTTTTCAGCGGCGGCGAACCTTTAATGCAGGAAAATCTTCCTCAAGCCGTGGCGCAAGTCAAACAACAAGGTTTTTTAATCGGGTTGCACACTTCCGGCGTGACGGCGCATGCTTTTGAAAAGGTGTTGCCGTTGACAGACTGGGTCGGATTGGACATCAAAGCGCCTGTTGAAAAGTATGAAAAAACGACGGGGAATCGTTTTTTTGCGTCGCAGGCGTTTCTTTCTTTGGATTTATTGCTTCAATCCGGAAAATCGTATGAGATTCGGACAACGTGGGATCCTGATGTTTTAACAAAAGAAGACATTCTTTCTTTGGCGCGGTTGCTGTCTAAAAAAGGGGTTCAAACCTTTGCTTTGCAAGAATTTCGAGAAACGCCGACCCGTCCGGATATTGTGAAAACTTTGAAAAAAACTTCCTATTTCGACGATTCGGAATTGATGAAAAAGATTTCCTCTTATTTTAAAGAATTTATCGTGCGCAGGGCTGAATAATCGGTTTTGAACGCGTTTTTTTCGAAGCATTTTGTTTTTCAGACTTTTTTTCAGACAAAAGAAAATATCTTTCTTGACATTGCGTTCAAAAGAGAAGAAAATAAACCTTGAAGATAGATCTGTTTTCTTTTACGAAAGGATTAAAAATGAAAATTAAATCATTTCTCTTTTATACTCTTTTATTTACATTCTTTTTTGCCGCGCAGTCTTTTGCTCAATCTGCCAGTTCTGACGGTCCGTTTTCGACCATAATCAAGAAGTTGAAAGACGCTTTCCAAAACACACGGACGGTGATTTTCGTGGTCGGCGGTTTCGGTCTGGTCGGGTTTGCGGTCGCTGCCATTTTCGGTAAAATTAAATGGGCATGGTTTGCCTCTTTGGCGGTCGGGTTGGTGGTTGTCGCTATTGCCGGTGCTATCATCAATTACGCGACGGATGATACAGGTGTTAACTCGACGGCGATGGGTGATACCTTAACTGATAGTTAATAAGTTTTTCCCTTGGTTAAAAGGGGGAAATGAAGGCTTATTTTTCAAAAAAGAACCTTTTGCCATAGGTGAGGGGTTCTTTTTTTGATTCGAGTGCAACACGGTTCACGTTTGCAGGAAAAAACCGTCGTTTCAGCCTGCCTGCCGGCCTGCGTCCGCAGAAAAAGGCAGACATTTCATCTTGCCGGTTTGCGTAAATTTTCTCTGGTGAACGCCGTTCAAAATAGGTAAGCTCCCTTGCGTAAGCGATGGGAAGTTTACCCGTTTTTGGATTTTGAAACGGGCGAAAAAACGCTCCGTTAAAATCGGTAAATCTGAAAAAAAGTGGGGGAGTTTTTTTCAGGCAGTAAGGGTGTTGACGTTAAAAAAACGTTACAATCAAAAAGTTTTTCTGTTGAAATTTTTTCCGACAAGGCACGTGAACACTTCAGACAGGCTGAGTTTTAACATTAAAAAAAGACGTCAGGCGTGGCAAAACTTTACTTGATTTTCATCTTTTCCGGCTTCGGGTTGCTTTAATGGAAAAAAAAGCTGTCTTGCGCCGCTAAATTTTTCCCAATTTTCATCTGATTCGCTTTTTTCGCAG
>CAVDQP010000051.1:0-7875 GCA_963611245.1 Holdemanella biformis | reverse complement strand
ACTTTAATGTCCTGTTCCCTGATCAGAATGTTGAAGTTCTTCATGTGGCTCAAACATTGATGGAAATGTTGAAAGCTTAAAAAAAATCAAACGGCTGTTTTCTCCCGTCCGTGCTCTTTAGCAACGGGAGAAAGCGGCTTTTTTGTTCTTTTTCTTTTTTCTGTATGAAAAACAATTTTATTTTTTTGTTTTTAGCTCTGTTCAGCTCGTTTTTATTTTCAAAGACGGCGAAAGGGCTTGATTTTTTATCCGATAATTCGCCGGAAAAAAACATCGCCTTTTCAGAAGACTGGAAAGCGCTTATTCACTATCGTCCTTCATGGACGGGGGGCGTCAAAAGCACGATAGATTCTTCGTCCTTTTTCTTGGCAAAAGACGGAAAAACAAACCCGGAAACCGAATTAAAAGCGACCATAGAGCTTTTTAATAATTCCGACCGACAAAAAGAAAAGTGCCTTTTTCCGGCAAGATGGAAATATTTGCATAAAAAAGGCCTTCTTCAAAAACCGTTGGGAAGTTGTCCCGAATACGAACAATTTAAAAAAGATTTAAATCCCGTCGGCGTCACATTGATTTTTACGGACGCTTATATGAATAATCCGGCGTCTTTGTTCGGTCATACTTTGTTGCGTATTGATATTCCGGAGGGAAGAACGCAACTGGTCGCGCATGGCGCGAATTACGGCGCTTTCGTTGATGAAGAACAAGAAAACGGCATTTTATTCGCCGTTTTAGGATTGACGGGCGGTTATTTCGGCGGGTGGACCGTCAAACCGTATTACAGAGTCATTCAAACTTATAACAACATAGAAAACAGAGACATCTGGGAATACACTTTGAACTTGACCGACGAAGAAATCGATTTTTTTGTGGATCATTTATGGGAAGTCGGCAACACACAAACACGATACTTTTTCTTTACGGAAAATTGTTCGTATATGATTATGGAATTGTTGGACGCCGTTCGGCCTTCATTAAAATTGGCCGATGATTTTCCGATACAGACCATTCCTTTGGATACTTTAAAAGCCGTCTCAAAACGATCGGATTTTGTAAAAAAAACAGCTTATCGCCCCAGTCGGCAAAAAAGAATTATGAACGCCTACAGGCAAATGAACGCCTTGCAAAAAAAAGCGTTGACCGGACTGGTCTTTGAAAAAAAAGAGGCTCAAAAAAAGCTTTCGGCTTTGACTTTGCCTCAACAAGCCGATGTGACTCAAACCGCGTATGAATATACGCAATATCTGTATGAATCGGGCAAAATAAGTTTGCAGGAATATCGAACAAAAAGTTTTCCTTTTTTACAGATGCGCCAGAAAATAAATCAAAAAGAAACCGTTCGTCCGCCTCAAACGCCTCAAAATCCGGCGTTGTCGCACGATTCGTCCCGTTTTTCTTTTTCTTTAGGGGCCGAAAACGGGAAAATCTTTGAGGAAATTTCCATTCGACCGGCTTACAATTCGTTGACCGACAGACCGGACGGTCTTTTAAAAGGGGCGCAAATCAACTTTCTGAATACGCAAATCAGATATGATAATCAAACGGAAAAACTGACGCTTCAACGGTTTTCTTTGTTGGAAATCGCGTCGGTGTCTCAGGTTAACGCCCTGTTCCAACCGGTTTCGTATCAAATAGAAGCTTTCGCTGAACGAGAAAAAAATCTCAAGACGAAAAAAGACGGCATCGCTTATCAATTCAAAACAGGCGGTGGCGCGTCTTTTGAACTTCAAGACGATGTTTTCGGTTTCTTTTTTCTGAATGGCTTGTATAAAACGGGAAAAATCATTCCGCACCATCAAGCGGTAGGTTTGTCGGCTGCTACCGGTCTTTTGGCGTATTTTCGACAAAGTCGGCTGTCCTTTCGGGCGGAAAAGACTTTTTCGGATAATGAAAGTCTGCAAACCTTTGAAACAAAAACGATTTTTGCTTATTCTTTGTCGCGCAATCTGGACTTTAAAATAAGTCACCGCTTTTTAAAGCAGCGCGGAAAAACGCAAAATACCTTTGAAACGGGATTTTTCTTTTTCTTTTGACTTTTTTTAAAAGGGCGCTATGGGACAACAAAAGATTTTTACAAAAAATTTGCTTTTCCCCATAAAAAAGAATAAAAATAATCAGTTGAAATAAATAAAGTTATAAGGAAGAAAATCGTTTTGCAAAAAGATATCGTTATTCAAGGAGACTGTATCAAAGCCATGGCCGCTTTGCCGGACGGTTCCGTCGACCTTGTTTTTGCGGATCCGCCTTATAACCTGCAACTGAATAAAAACCTGCTTCGTCCGGACAATACGCCGGTTGAAGGTGTGCACGACGATTGGGATCATTTTGAAGATTTTAAAGCGTATGACGATTTTTCGCGTGCTTGGTTGCAACAGGCGTTTCGCGTTTTAAAAGAAAACGGTACGTTATGGGTTATCGGTTCTTATCACAATATTTTTCGAGTCGGTGCCGAATTGCAAAATTTGGGTTTTTGGATTTTAAACGATATTATTTGGACCAAAACAAACCCGATGCCGAATTTTAAAGGACGACGTTTTACAAACGCGCACGAAACGCTTATTTGGTGTGCCAAAAGCCCAAGGTCAAAATATACTTTCAATTATGAAAACCTGAAAAGTATGAATGACGGATTGCAAATGCGTTCCGATTGGTTTTTGCCTCTTTGCACGGGTAAAGAACGGTTAAAAGACGCGGAAGGAAAGAAAATTCACGCCACTCAAAAACCGGAAGCGTTGCTTTATCGGATACTGCAATCTTCTTCTTTACCCGGGGATATTGTTTTAGATCCTTTTTTCGGAACCGGCACTTCCGGCTGTGTGGCTAAAAAGCTTGGTCGCCACTATATCGGCATTGAACAAAATCCGGTTTATGTCAAAGCGGCGGAAAAAAGACTGTCCGAAACGGAATTTTCTTGCGGTATGGACGCTTTGACCTGCTCTGTCGCTAAAAGATGCGAGCCGCGACTGCCTTTCGGATTGCTGTTGGAATACGGTTTTTTAAAACCGGGGGAAAAATTGTATGACGGCCGCCGCCTTTTTAAAGCGACGATACAAGCCGACGGACAAATCAAATGCGGCAAGCTGAAAGGATCTATTCATCAAGTGGCCGCCGCTTTGCAAAACGCTCCTTCCGGAAACGGGTGGCTGTTTTGGCATTTTGAAAATAAAAAAAGAGTGAAAAGGGTAAAAACGCAAGAGGCGGACGGCTTTCAAGATACAACCTGCGAGGAGGATTTTTTGCCGATAGACGTGCTGCGTCAAAATCTGAAAGAATTTTTATCTCAATCCTCTTGTTCGGAAAATCAGGAAAAGACAGAGGAGGTCGAAAAGACAAGCAATGTGGCCCCATTTGAAAAGGAAGAGACAAATGTTTGACAGATTTCGCATTTCTCCTTTTCTTGAAAATGAAAATGTTTGCGCCGCCTTGGATTTGGGGACGAATTCTTGTCGTCTTTTAACGGGCTATCCTGTTCAAGGAGGCGTTCAAATTTTAGATGCTTTTTCCGTCATTACTCGATTGGGCGAAGGAATGGGAACGAATGATTGTTTGTCTCAAGAGGCGATGGATCGCACGATTCTGGCGTTACAAGAGTGCTTGGATCGTTTATCGGATTTTCCCGTGCGGCATAGTCGTTTCATCACGACGGAAGCGTCTCGAAAGGCCAAAAATAAACTGGATTTTATTGAAAAAGCGGAAAAAGAAGCCGGTGTCCGATTGGAAGTCATTTCATCGGAAGAAGAAGCGCGCCTGTGTATGTGCGCTTGTCATGACTTGTTCAACACGGACAAAGAAGGGGTGTTGATTTTGGACACGGGCGGCGGATCGACCGATTTATCCTATGTTGTTTTTTCTCAACAACAAGAACCTTTTGTGGCGGATTCTTTTTCCATTCCGGCGGGGGTTGTCAGCCTGTCCGAAAATTTTCTGGGCAAAGAACCTTCCGGGCAAGAGTATCAGCAGGCTGTTCAATATATGGCGGACGCTTTTGCGCCCTTTGAAAAAAAACATCATCTGGCGGAAAAAATAAGGGAAAATAAAATTCAGATGATCGGTATGTCCGGAACGGTGACCACTTTAGCGGCTTTTAAGCTGAAATTAAGGACGTATTCGCATCGAAAAGTCGATGGTTTTGTTTTGACAAAAGAAGATATTGAAAATGTTTCTCATGAAATTTCTTTGATGAGCTACGAAGAAAAATCAAAGCATCGGTGCATCGGGCCGCAAAGAGCGGATTTGACTTTGGCGGGGTGCGCTATTTTGGACGCCGTTCGCCGATTTTGGAATCCTGGCGTTTTAACGGTGGCGGACAGAGGATTGCGCGAAGGCGTTTTGGTTGATTTGTTTCAAAAGTTTCCGCTGACTTTTTAATGGAAAAACAGGGGCGATGGTTTTAAAAACACACAATATCAAAACAAGAGTGAAAACCGCGAAAGGGCGCAAGCTCAGTTCGACGCTTTGGCTGCAAAGACAGCTGAACGATCCGTATGTCAAAGAAGCCAACCGGTTAGGGTTCAGGTCCAGAGCCGCTTTTAAATTGATTGAATTAAACGACAAATATCATTTTTTGGCAAAGGGGAAAAAAATCGTCGATTTGGGCGCCGCTCCAGGCGGTTGGAGCCAGATTGCCGTGCAAAAAACCGCCTCAACGCAAGAAAATCCTTTAATTGTCGGTATTGACTTGTTGCCTGTGGAACCGATGGCGGGCGCTCGGTTTATTCAAATGGACTTTATGGACGACAAAGCGCCTTTTCTTTTAAAACAGACTTTGGGAGGCAAGGCCGATGTCGTTTTAAGCGACATGGCGCCGAACACGTCCGGAATTCATAAAATTGACTCGTTGCGGTTGATGGGATTGTTGGAAAGCGCCTATGCTTTTGCAAAAGAAATTCTGGCGCCGAACGGCGTTTTTATCGCCAAAATTTTTCAAGGAGGCACCGAAAACACTCTTTTATCTGAAATGAAAAAAGATTTTGAACTGGTCAAACACGCCAAACCCGAAGCCAGCCGCAAGGATTCTTCCGAATTTTATGTGGTCGCAAAAGGATATCGGGGCAAAGCGGTCATAGACTCAGACGCGTTAAAAGAAAAATAAAATAAACAGACAAGGGAAAAAGGAGCTGTTCTGTGCAGACGGAAGAAATCAAAAAAGCGGCGTGCGAGCTGATGGCGGAAATTGAAAAATCTCCGAAAACGGCGGCGGAAATATTTTCCTTTTACACGCGTCATCGGCGCTATATCGGTTCAAAAGACCGACGGAAAATAGCCGATTTGATGTGGGGAATGATACGCTGTCAAGCGCATTTGGATTTTTTGATGCCGACCGCCGATTGGTCCGAAAAATTGGCGGCGTATGAACAAGCCACAGATCGTGATTTGTGTTTTGACAACGAGGAAAATCTGCCTCTTTGGGTCAGATGTGAATGCCCAAAATGGTTGCTGTGCCACTTTGACAATCCTGAAAAAGAGCTATCGGCCATGCGGCAAAGCGCGCCTTTTATTTTGCGCGTGAACGGGGACAGAGATAAAATCCGTCTGCTGTTGGAAAAAGAAGGTCTTGCCACGCGACCGACCGTTCTTTCGCCTTTCGGGCTGATTGGCGAAAAAAGAATGAATCTGCAAACAAGCGCTTGTTATCAAAAAGGATTGGTGGAAGTGCAAGATGAAGCGTCTCAACTGGTTTGCCTTGATATTTGTCCGAAAGAAGGGGATAATGTTTTGGATATGTGCGCCGGCGCCGGCGGAAAAACACTGACTTTCGGTTTTTTAATGAAAAACAAAGGTCGGATTGTTGCGCATGACATTTCTGAAAAGTCTTTGCAGGAGCTGAAAAAACGATCGGACAGAGCCGGATTGAAAATCGTTCGGATTATTCATCAATTGCCGTTTCAAGAATCAAAAAAAGAGCTGTTCGATTTGGTTTGCATCGATTCGCCGTGTTCCGGCACAGGCGTTTGGAGAAGAGCACCGGATTCAAAATGGAAATTAACTCAAGAACAGTTTGAAAAGTTGTTAAAAACTCAAAAAGACCTGTTAAATAAAGGGGCGCTTTTTGTGAAAAACGGCGGAAGGCTGGCGTATATTACCTGTTCTTTAACAAAAGACGAAAATGAAAATCAAGTGACGGATTTTCTGCAAAATCACACTGATTTTACTTGTCTTCTTCAAAAAAAATATTCGCCGGCAACAACGCAAACGGACGGTTTTTTTGTGGCTGTTTTGCAAAAAAGCAAATAGAACAACCGTCTTTTTTCTTTTTTTCAACTCGGGTGTTTTGAGCATGGAAAACAAAAAGCCGCCTTCCTGTCCGAATTATGAGTTTTACTTTTTTTAAAATAGCTTTATATTAAAATTGTTGTTCAACAAAAAATAAAGGGAGGAAAAAATGATTCGTTGCAAAGGCGGCTGTGGCTGCGGATGCGGTAGTTCTTCAAAAGAAAAACCGTCCAAATAAAAAAAAGAAGCTCTCTGTTTTTCAGAAGGCATACATAAAGGGACAATAAACAAAGCAGTGTTACGATGTTTATTGTCCCCTATTGTTTGAGATATATTGCAACATCTGCGTAAGGGCCGGCAAAAGGCTGAATCCAAAGCGGGTTTTTTCTTATTTTTTCAAGCGGCAAGCCGTTTTTTTAAGCATCGATGGCTTTTAAAACTTTTTTCATGCCTTTCCCCGACTTTTTTTGTTTTTTTAACAAAAACACGGGGACTTTTTCGCATAAACACTCATACAGCATTTTCAAATGATTTGTGTAATAAGAATCCGATTTCGGAAAGAGAACATAATCCACGCGAATCGACCGCGCAGCGTTCAGCTTTTCCGCCAAAGCGCAGACCTGTGCTTCTCTTTGCGCGGAAACGGCGCCGGCTTGGATAATAATGCCGGAAGCCGGACACGGCGTTAAAAAAGAAAAATCATGTTGATGCGCCGGCGGCGACACCGCCACAAATCCGTTCAGCTCCGGTCGACGCATCAGCAGTTGCATGCCCACAAAAGCGCCGGAATCCACACCGGCTACCCAGCAAATTTTGGAATCGATATTTTTATTTTGCAACCAATCCAAGGCGATAATCGCGTCCGCCAATTCCCAATTTTCGTCTTCGTCAACAGGGCCTAAGGAACGTCCGACCCCGCGAAAATTAAACCTTAAAACAGAAAAACCGAGTTTCACGAAAGTTTGAAACAAAGTATAAACAACTTTGTTGTTCATTGTTTCCCCCAACTGAGGATCCGGATGTAAAATCAACGCCAAAGGAGCATTGGGATTTTCATTTTGATAATACCGCCCCTCCAAGCGCACATCCAAGTTGTTGATAAAAACTTCCGCCATATAAATCCTCAATTCTGTTTAATTAAAGGTATCATAGCATAAACACGGGGGGAAAATTCAAGAGCCTTGTTTAAAAAAATCTCTTTTTTTGAAGAAAAAAACAAAAAACAAAAAAAGAATTGACTTTTGTTTCAAAACAGGGTATAAGCTTTTTTGTCATTTCGGCGGAGTAGCTCAGTTGGTCAGAGCAGAGGAATCATAATCCTTGTGTCGGGGGTTCAAATCCCTCCTCCGCTACCAAGTTTTTTTACCGCCGTCAGGGCGGTTTTTTAAAATGTAATTTATTTGAAAAACGCACTTCATAAGGGTGTTTTAGATGTCGAAAAAAATCTAAGCTAAGCTGTTTTTTACTTATTTTGCGTGTAAACTTTTAAAAGGAGGGGACAATGCCAAAAGTTTCAGTCATAATGCCGGTTTATAACACAAAAGAAGAATACTTAAGAGAAGCTATAGAAAGTATTCTGAATCAAACTTTTACTGATTTTGAATTTATTATTATCAATGATGGTTCGACAAATAATGCCGAAGACGTTATTTTATCTTACAA
>CAVDQP010000050.1:0-7879 GCA_963611245.1 Holdemanella biformis | reverse complement strand
GTTGAATCCTTGGTGGATTGAGCGCTTTTTTTCACGGTATTTTTGACAGCGTCAAATCCTTTTTTGGCAATTTCCGTTGCTCCTCCCGTCGCGGCGGAGAGGCCTTTTTGCGCGACGGCTCCGGCCATGGAAGCGGCGCCGATAGCGGATTTCCCCAAGGCGGCGGAAGTGTTGCCGCCCAAATCAACATCGCCTGATAGTTTCTTCGCCAGCTTTTCCGTCATCTTCAGAAATTTTATAGACATATAGCACCACCCGATGGTCAGCAAAATCATATAAAAGCTTCCATGAGATTCAACAAAGATTGTTTTTAAGGCGGCAATTTTTTCGTTATCATCTCCGTGAGTAAAAGTATTTATAATGCTGTTAATATCCTCTTGAGAAAAAAGCACATAATACATTTCCAACACAATCGGCACAACGGTTGACAACGTGATGAAAATCAAAAGAGAATAGACAAACAACGACCATGCTTTTTTTGTGTATTCCTGTGTGAATTTGAAAGGACAGGCGATTAAAAACAACGGGAGCAAAGCCAGCGTGAAACATAATGTTGTAATCGCGTCCAATAAATAAAAAGGAATTAAAAACAAAATCAGGTTAAAGACGACCAACATCGTTATGGCCGGAAAAATATAGGAAAAATCAACGCCGCTTTTGACATAATTGGGGGCTTCGTTATTGCTTGATGTTCTTTCAGGGCTCAAAGAAACCGGATGTCCTGTGCCGTAAAGATAAAAAATTTTCCCAATCATCAAAGGCGGCATAAACTGTTGATTGATGCTGGAAATCGTGCATAAAAAGTGCTGTTGAAGTTCCGGCGTTAAAAAATCGGAAGAAACAAGACCCAGACCGGTCTTTGGATTTGTCGCGGTGCAATATTTCGAATCAAATTGAAGATGAAGAGCCGAGGATAACTTGGCGGACAAAGAGTCGGTCGTGTTGGTGTCGGTGGCGATAAGTTTGGAATACGCCGTGGAAGCCGATAACAAAGGGGTGATAATCAAATCCTGCAAAGTGGATAAGTCGGACATCTTCATACACGCCGCAACAAAAAGCACTAAAAGCGTTTTTGTGAATAAATCGCTGAATAATTGGATATAGTCGGTTGAAGCGCCGAAGGAAGCGAAAAATTTTAAAAACAACCACACAATCCACAACGCGAATCCTAACGCCAATAATTGCAAAGACGGTTTTAAAAGAACTGTGTGCGCATAAGAAATTGTTTTATCCAATCCGCCCATGATGACAATTAAAAGATCGCACGGCCAACAACTGTTGGCAGTTTCTGACGCGATCTTTTGGACGCTTTTTATCTCTTCGGCAACCGCAGAAGAGGCGATACCTGTTGTGATTAAAAAGATGAAAAAAAGAGCTAAAGAAATTTTTTTCATTTTTTCCCCTTTTTCCCATCGCTTTTGAGTGCTTTTTTCACCGTGCCTCCTGCAAAATCCTTTATTTTATTGAAGAATTCTTTGAAAATGGAAGAGGTGTCGGCGCCGCCTAAGTGGTTGGCCATAAAGAAAACTTTCGTTCTGAAAAAATAAAAGTAAGCGCATAACGAAAATAAAGAGATAAAACCAAAATCCAACTGCCGTATGCTGTTGGCTTGAACCGTTATGTCAAGAGAACTTAAAGAGTTCCACCCCTTCATCACGGAAATGACGGAACCGGCTGTTGAAAAAACGCAAACCAGCAAAGACATAAACAAGGTGAATATCAGAATTTGTATCATCGCGCTTAAAAAAATCGTCCACCCTTTTCTTAACCATTCGGAAGTGGCGGGAAAAACCCACCCCAATAAAAGAATAGGCAACAAAATCAAAACGATGCAAGCTTTGATGAGCCCGTCTAAAAGGTAAAAAGGAAAAACTAAATTTAAGCTTAAAAACAACAGCCAAATGCCGATGCCCAAAAAGAATCCCGAAACGGGATTATTGTTCATCACCGCCACACCAAGCGCCATGCCTTTAGACAAAGAAGCTTGCATAGTCACGATGATAACGCGCAGCATTTCTTTAAAACCGGTCGGAAATATCGGATTTTGTTCGGATTCTATTTGAAAATTTTGAGATTGAATTAAATAGTCGTTCCACGAAGAAGAGACAGACGAAGTTCCTTCCGTAGCCCGCAACGCTTTTGTCATAATATCATAGCCTGTTTTTAAAAAAGATTCAAAAACAGGAAAAACCGTCAGATTTAACACGGATACAAAAGCCGGCGTAGAAGATAAAATCACCGTAACAAGGCACGCCTTTAATAAAACACCGCCCATTTTCTTTAAAAAAGCCGTCGGTTGAGGGTTTTTGAAAACCGCGACAACGGACAAGGAATGCACCGCCAGCCAAAGCGCCAGAAAAACGCTTAACAACGTGATGCAGACGGAATGAATATTGTCATAGACTTTAAATAAAAGAAGACCTCCCTGATCAATCGCCGCGTCATAAAAACCACACATCCAACAATTATCTAAAGCGTTCAGATAGGATTCCTGATTTGAAAAGTCGACTTGACAGGCGCACAACATCATTCCAGCCGCAATAACAGCTAAAATCGTGAAAATTTTATTTATTTTCAAACTGTCGTTTTTTTTCATTTTTAATAAAGTCTTTTCGTTGTCTTTCACTGCTTTTTTCTTTGTATTCTTTAGGCTCCTCCTGTGGGGCCGCCTGAAAAACCTCCTGAAGAACCTCCTGTGGGACCTCTGGAAGAACCGCCTGCAGAACCTCCTGCGGGTCCGCCTGAAGAGCCTGTCGACTGTGTCTTTGTTCCGGCGGATTTTCTGGAGGAAGAGATTCTTCTGTTCTCCCAAGCGTTTTTAATCTTATGACTGCCGAATAAAAGAGCGCTGCCACCCACAGAACCGACCGCGCCGCCGGCTATTCGGGTTGTGGCCATCACAGGCTTGTTGACCGCGTTTTGCAAATCTGTTCCGGTATCGCTAAATCCGGTTAATTCCGAAGCCAGACCGGACGCCGTTCCCAACAGCTTCCACGCAAAGAAACACGAACCTAACGTGACAAATATTTGCATGCCCGTAAAATCAATTTCTTTTTTAAGATCGCCCAAAACAGCATCTTCTTTGACGGCGTTCAATAATCCTTTCTTTTCCCCCGAAGGACAAGACATGGCGCCGGCTTCCGCCTTTTTACAATTTTGCGTTGTCGGTATGGCAAAGGTGATGATTCTTAACGATAAAATTAAAAGCAAAGACAGCATAATAAAGGTAAAACTGGCGCCCATAAAGACGTTGAAAGCTTTTTTGGCATAAGAATTCTTCCAAGTTTGGAACACCCACGTGACAATCAACAAAGGCATCAAAGCGCCGACAAACGCGATATTAGCCAAAATATCAATCAATTTTAACGGCAAAATAATCATCACGACAAAATGCCCGAGCCAAATCAACCCTCCCATAATCAAAATATCCAGATTGCTGAAAAATGAAAAGATATTTGAATCTTCAAACACAATGCTGACAATAGTGGAGCCGACCGCCATTCCGCCGATAACCCGCCAGCTGGCCGTTCTTAACATACAGTCGAGTTGTTGAAATGCCGAGTAGGAAAACGCCGATCCTGCAGGAAAATCACTTTGAGAAAGAGAAACCTGAGAACAAGGATTATAGGAGGGCAGCCCCAGATCCGTATCGTTATACGTGGTAAAATCCGTATCGCTTTCAATGATTTTTTGGCTGAATCCTCCGCCTAATTCCAAAATCGGTGTTAAAGTATATCCGAAAATAAACGAAGGACCGGCGGCCAAAAGAGTGGCGGCAATGAATCCTTTGAAAATCCCCCGTGAAAAACTGTTGAAAAATTGCCCGGGGTCCATGCCTTGAAAAGAAGAGAAAAACTTTAAGACCAAAAAAGCAATCCACAACGCCAACCCGACGGAAAGCACCGGAAGAATCGGTTCTTTTAATTTATTGTAAATTTGTGTGGAAATGTTGTTGATGGCCTGAAACGCTTTGGCAAAAATCGGGCAAAACCAACACCCTGCGTTTTGTTGTTTGTATTTAGCAAGGTTTCTTTGGTATCGCGTCCCTTCATATTGTGACGCTGTCCATTTATGTGTCAGGTTTGTTTCATGGATGGCGTTGACGGCCACTTGATCCAAATAAGAAGAATTTAAAACGTTCCGAGTTGCTGAAGAAATTCCGGACAGAGAGGTTTTTATATCGTCACTCAATCCCTCTAAATTGTAGTTGTAGTCTTCTTCCGACAAAGAGGCAAGATGCAGAATTTCCCTTGCCGTGGTGGTATCTCCGGAGGTTAAAAGATTCAAAGCGTTTTGAATATCTGTATTTTCCGGATCTTTATCCAGCATTTCTTGTAATTGAATTTTCATACCGCCGATGATGGGGTCCAATTGGGCGTTAGAGGCTCCGTTGTTTTGTAAAAGTTGTTGAGAGGTAGAACCATACATTTCCCCCACTTTTTTTGTTGCTTCTGTTAATATGTCGTTGCCGCCCGCGCTATAAACGCCTTCTCCTTTCACCATGCTGTCAGCCACTTCCGAAACGGCTTGTTGGCAGGCGTCAGACGTATAGCCTCCGGAACAAGCCTGTTCCAACTTTGTTTTATGTTGGGCGGATATTGTTTTTATCAAGCCTTCTGCCCCCTTTTTTTCTCCATTCATAACTTCAACAATATCTTTGGCTCGGGAACATTTGTGCATATCCGCGACGCTTGCTTCTTCCCCCGAGGAAGTGCATAATCCTGTGATAATTTCTTTGTATTGGGGATAGTCGTCCAAAATGGTCATTTGCATTTGTTTGTTAATTTCTGAATAAGAAGAGTCCGTTTCTGTTAATTTTTCCGGATCTTTTTCTTTTTTTAAATTGTTGCCGGTTGTTGAATTTAAAACACGAATGCTTCCGTCCTCTATTCCCTTCTTTATAGAATCCGGACAGTTTCCTTCAATAGTGCACAGAGTGTAATAGTTTTCATAATAATCATCTAAATTTTTGGAAATCGTTACGCTGCGAGAACCTGCTGAAGAATTATTTTCATACAGATTCTCCCCATTCCGAACAGTATAGGTCATTTGACAGTCTTCAGCGCTTGACGCATTATTTGTTTTGGAAGAAACCTTCCCATGTATATCCGAACTGCCAGATGTGCTTACAAAATATTCTTTACAATTTACTTTTTCAGCAAAGGCAAAGGCAGGAAAAAAACATAAACAGAAAATAAGAGACAAATAAAAACGACAGGAACGCATTTTCTGAATCCTTTTGTATTTTTCTTTTAATTATATCAGAAAACCTTTTTAAAAAAAAGCAAAAAGAAAAGGCCCTTTTTGAAAGGACCTTTCCTTGTTAATCTTCAAAAATCCGTCAAATCAGTCTCTGACTTTTTCTTCGTTCGTGTTTTGCAACGCTTCCGTAGAATTTTGAGTGGTCAAAACCTTTCTGTCCGCATTTTTTTCATATAAACGATCCAACAACAAAGATCTTAAATTCTGTGAAAGTTCGTCAATATGAAACTTTCCGTCATGAACGGCATCTGTGCGAAGGTCCATCAGTTCACTGTAGTTAACATAGATGGAAAAACCCTTCACTGCGGCCGTTTGTTTGTTTGTTAATTCGTCCGGAACGGTTTTTTTTGCCGCCTTTAAATCATAGATTTCTTGCGAGTAAACAATGTAATTGTAAGCGCAGTTTAAATAATAAATATCCATGTCGGTTAAACCCAAACCGCGATCATCGTTTAAAAACGCTTCTCTGCCGGCTTCAATCGCTTGTTCTTTTTCCGACGGACTTTGCGTTATTTCGGAAGACGTGTTTTGATCCGAAGCGTTGGACTTTGTGCAACCGGTTAAGGCCATAGAGCACGCCAGCGTGACAATTCCCACTTTCATGGCGATTTTTTTCAGATTATACGCCGGCGTTCCTTTTTCAACCGCTTCTTTCGTGCCGGAAGTGTAATCGACGATTTCTCCTTTGTTAAAAAATGTTTTAAATTTCTTTCCCATTTTTTTTCTCCTGTTTTATGTGTGAATGACCGTCTTTGCCTCATTTACAAGAGCGGACTTTTTCCTTTAATCCTAGAATAAAAGGGGTATTCCGTTTTGTCAATAGTTTTTTTAAAAATTTTTTTCTTTTTTATAAACCGTCGTTTTTCTTTATTTTTTCAAGAAAAAAAGCAATCGCCACCGTTTCAAAAACGGCAAATCTTTTATCTGCAGAATATTTTCATCACACAGATAACGCAATTTTTCCCGGGCTAAAGTTTTTAAAGCGGCGCGTTCGCTTTTTTTCGTTTTATCCAAAACATGCGTGATATACCGTTTATAGATTTTTTTGGCAAAGAAAAGGCGCAATTGCCGTCTGTCTCGTTCATCTTTTCCGTCGGTCAACAGCTTATACAAATAAGGCAAAACAAGAGCGTAATCTTCCAAATATTGAGCGGATATCGCTTCTTTTGATAAAGAAGAGGGCCGAATCCGATAATTGACAAACGGTAAAGGCAGAACCATCAACCGACGGGATTTGTTCAAAATTTCCAACGTGAAAGCTTCGTCTTCTCCTCGGCGCAATCCTTCCATAAAATGCGTGTTTTTCACAAGATCCGCCCGATACAGTTTATTCCAAATCATAGATTCTATCGGTAAGGTTTTTTCAATGAAATCTTTTAACGGAACGCCGGTTAAACGATATTTGAAATTGTCCAAATCTATAATATCTTGCTTTTGAAAAACGGCGGTTTCCGGAACTTTTTGAAAGCCACAGCAAACAATGTCCGCATTATGAGCTTCCAAAAAAGTCATCAGAATTTCCAACGTTTGCGTCGCCATAAAATCATCGCTGTCCAAAAAGAAAATGTATCGTCCTTTAGCTTCGGCGATGCCTTTATTTCTGGCTTGGCCGACGCTTTTCATTTTTTCTGCGGCAAAAACACGGAAACGAGAATCCTTGGCGGCAAAATCTTTTAAAATAGAAACAGACGCGTCCGAAGACCCCGAATCAACGCACAGACATTCAAAATCGCGTAAAGTTTGGTTTTGCACGGAAGTCAGACAGTCGGCCAGATATTTTTCAACATTGTAAACGGGAATAATAACGGAAATAAGAGGTTCTAAAGCGGCCATTTGTTTTTGTCCTTTACTGTAAGGTTAGGGGGCTTTTTGAATGGCGACGAAACACTCCAACTGATCAACCAAATCCGTTGTCGCACAAAGATCCCCGTTGAGCAGCACTTCTACCAAAAAAATACCGTTTTCTTCCATATTGCGTTCAAAAACAAGAGCACCGGTCGATTCGGGCTTTTCAATCAGGGCGATGTAAAACGGCCCTTCCACGGTCCAACGCACGCGGGATAAATCTCCGTCCGCCATTTCAATCAGCGCTTTTTGCAAAGTAAAGCCCGTGTCAAGTTCCATACCTTCAATCGCTTCAACGATTTTTTCCTGCAAAAATTGCTGGTCTTGAAGAAGTGCCGCTTCCTGTTCGGAAATGATGACGGTGTTGTCGGCAGCCGTCGGAAATTCAATTCGGACGGATAAAAACGCCGCCAACAAAATGGAAAAAACGGAAAGCCATGGAGAAAGGGAATTTTGCCTGAGCAGACGGTCTCTTTTAAAAAGATAAACGAAAGGAAACAAAAAGCCGAAGAGAATATAAAGAATATTGCGGCAGACCACTCCTTGTCTTTTCAACACCCAGACATCAATGAGAATCAACAAGGCGTTGATACCGAAAAACAATTCCAAAAAAGACATATTTTCAAATTGAAGCCCGTTCAAAATAAAACAGGCAATCAACGGATAAGTGGCCAGCAACCACTGCATATCATATTTGACTTGCTGAGATTTATAAGGGGAGGACTGATTCTCCATTGCTTTTAAATCCTTTTTTTAATACTCTTTTTTATCC
>CAVDQP010000049.1:5276-8055 GCA_963611245.1 Holdemanella biformis | reverse complement strand
TTATATACCAGATTTGCCACCGGAAGAAAATTTTTTTTATTTTCAAGCCCTTAAAAAATTCCACTTGAGACCCGAAAAACTTTAATATAACTTAAAAAAAACCACGTTAAAAAAAGGAGAAAAAGAATGACTGAAGAACAAAATACACGCGTGCCGCCGCAAAATCTGGACGCTGAAAAAGCCTTGCTCGGTGCTTTACTGACAAATTCCAGAACTTTGGAAAAAGTAAGTTCTTTTTTAAAGCCTCAACACTTTGCGTTGGCAGTGCACGGCAGAATTTTTGACATCATTCAGAAACTCAACGACTCAGGACGCATCGCCGACATCACTATCTTAAAAGAACATATGAAAGACGATGCTTCCTTGCAAGAAATGGGCGGCGATTCTTACTTGACTTCTTTGGTGACATCGGCCACTTCTATCATCAATGCCACCGATTACGGGAAACAAATTTTCGATCGTTATATGCGCCGACAACTGATTGCTTTTGGAACGGATATTGTCAACGATGCTTATACGCTTTCTCTTGAAAACGACGCCATTAAACAAATAGAAAACGCGGAACAAACGCTTTATGAGCTGGCCGACAAAGGGGAAACGGAAGGCGGCCTCGTGCCGTTAAACGCCGGATTAAAAGAAACTCTTCAACTGGCGGAAAGAGCCATCAGCGACCCGTCCAGCATTTCCGGATTGCCAACGGGATTGTTGGACATCGACAAATGGATAGGAGGCTTACACAACTCCGATTTGATTATTTTGGCGGGAAGACCGGCCATGGGTAAATCGGCTTTGGCCACGTGCATCGCCTTTAATATCGCCAAAAAACTGGAAGAAGAAAATAAAAAGAACAAAGAAAAAAAATCCGTTGCGTTCTTTTCTCTTGAAATGTCCACGGAACAACTGGCGACTCGTATTTTATCCACCTATACCCATATTAAAGGATCAGATATTCATCAAGGAAAACTGAATCAGGAAAATTTTGATGAAATGGCGGGGGCTTTGGAATACTTAAATAATCTGCCTTTGTATATTGACGATACCGCCGGTATTACGGTCAACAGCATTAAAACGCGGGCGCGCCGGTTTAAACGAGACAAAGATAAAGGATTAGCATTGATTGTGATTGACTATCTGCAGCTGATCTCAGGTTCCGGACGTTCGGAAAACCGTGTGCAGGAATTATCTGAAATTACCCGTTCTTTAAAGCTTTTAGCCAAAGAATTGAATGTTCCTGTTTTAGTTTTATCTCAGCTGAGCCGTATGGTTGAAATGAGGGATAATAAAAGACCTCAACTGTCGGATTTAAGAGAATCCGGTTCCATTGAACAAGACGCGGATATCGTTATGTTTGTTTACAGGGAAATTTATTATCTGGAACATGAAATACCTCAACAAAGAATCAACGAAACACAAGATAAATTCCAACTTCGAATGCAGGAATGGGAACAAAAAAAGGTGGATATCGCCAAAAAAGCGGAAGCAATTATCGCCAAACACCGGCATGGTTCCACGGGAACGGCTAACCTGTATTTTAACGGAGAATTCACGGAATTCGGTAATCTGGAAGAAGAAAAAAAAGATTAATTTTCTTTTATTTCACACCGAACTTTTCTTTTATCCGTCGGAGAAAATCCCCGACGGATATTTTTATAAAACAGAAAGACCCAAAAAAAAGGGAAAGATTTGCTCTTTCCCTTATTCATTTTTTCTATTTGATAAAAAAGATTACTTTTTGTTCAACGCCTTTGACAGAACCATATACAATCTGCCGACGTCAGACCCGATAAGCAACGCCATCAAAACATCGGAACGGGAATTTTCTTTTGCTTTTTCGGTAATGGATTCGAATTCTGACATATAACGAGAAGCGTATCCTCTGAAATCTTCATCTTTTTCAAACAAATTCCGAATGCGATTGATTTGTTCCTGATCCATTGTTTTGGAAAGGTATCTCATAAACGCCGTATGATCGCCGGCATAGTATTTTTTCCACAATTCCTCTTCGGTTTCCGGACTGAACAGACGAGCAATATCAATCGACAAATTTTGTAAATTATCCAAAATCAATCCGGCATCTTTGATAAATCTGTCCGCCGAATGCTCCGACTGTTTTTTACCCAGCAAAGTGACATACCCTTCCGCCGTTTTGGAAGCCATAACCAACGCTTGAATTTGTCGAGTAAAAGCACCGCCCAGTTTCAAAGAGCTGCCGGAAACATGATCGCTGACTCTCATCATATCCGTCATACTGTTTTTCATCTGTTCATCAAGATTTTTCATTTTTTTCAAAGCTTTATCCGCCACTTCATTCATAATATCCGATTGGCGAATTAAATTTTCTCCAGCGGTTTGGACACCCAACCCAACCTTTTCCGTATAGTCGGCAATTTCGGCAAAAGCGCCCTTCAACTTTTCACTGGCCAAATAAACCTGCACCGTTCCTTTATTGGAAATGTCTTCAAAATTCTTTCCGATTTGTCCGACCGTTGTTTCCAACCCTTTAATTTTTTCATCGGAAGAAGACGCGACCGTAAAGAATTCCTTCACACGTTCCTGCAATTCCGCGTCAAGCGAACGAATAGACGTGAGTGTTTCTTGAGTCACCTCTTGCATTTTATTCGACTGATCCGATAATTCCACGCTGACAGATTTGATTTGTTCTTTCGACAAATCCGCCGCCGTGCTGATGGTTTCCGTTTGAGAAACCAAAGCACCGGACGCCTCTTCTATTTTAGCAACCATATCTTTTAAAATATCGTTGAAATAATCGGCGTGTTGA
>CAVDQP010000049.1:0-5266 GCA_963611245.1 Holdemanella biformis | reverse complement strand
ATTTTGGTAAGTTTCTTCCGAAACTTCCTGATTTCTTTCTTTTAAATTTTCGCTGATGGACTTTAATTCAAACCCGATTTTCGTTGAAACATCTAAGATTTCCGCCACTGTTTTCTGAATGACTTCGTTCACGGATTGGACTTTCATAACGACATTGTCCCCCGTTTCATTCATCTTTTGTGTCTGTTGTTCCATTGTCTCTTCGCTCAACCGGATTTGCGTAGCAACGGTGTTGGTGATGTCCGCCAAATCCGCCGCTTGTTTTTTCATTGTTTCCTGAATGGTTTTCGATTGCTGGCCGGTTGTTTCAATGTTCTTTTCAAGCATTTGAGCATAGGACGTGTAAATTTCACCTATCTGGCCGGCTTTTTCCATCAGCTCTTCGCCCGCTTTATGTAACGAATCTCTGTAAGAATCTATAATAGCTCGGGCGTCGGACGCTTTTCTCACCGCCTCATCGGACATTGTTTCAAAAGACGACGAAGATTCGCCGAACTTCGCCACCAATTCCCCGACTTTTCCTTCAACGGCTTCAATAGCGTTATGGACAGACTTTGTGTTTTCAGATAAAATCTGACCGACGCCACCCAACTTTTCAGCCACTTTTTCGGAAGTTTTGAATAAAGAATCCGCCTGATCGCCGAGGATATTTTTGATCATCGTCATCTTGGAAATAATATTTTCAACATTTTGATCCAAAGAAGCCGCGTGAGAAGTCATCAACTCATTCAGTTTTGAATCCTGTTCCAACAACTTCATGGAAGATTCTTCCTGCATTTTTGTTCTTTTCAGATCGATTTCCTTTTCTTTTTCATTCAAACGGGAAGCGTAAGTATCCATCTTTATTTCAAGATAAGAATATTGATCCGTCAGATATTTTGAAGAATCCGTCTGTTGCGTTTTAATTTTTTCGATAATATCCGTAATGTTTTTATTGAAAGAATCCATACGCAAGCGCAATTCTTCTTTTTGTTTTGCCTCTTGTTCCTGCATACGTTTGGAAGATTCTTCCTGCATTTCCTCTCGTTTTTTCAAAAGAGCGTCTATTTGAGAAACCTGTTGATTTATCTGAATCATCATATCCGACATTAAAGAGGTGATTTGCGTGCTGCTGGAATTTAAAATACTGTTATGCGTTTCCAAAGTTTGAACAACATTTTGAGAAGCCTGCTGCATTAAACTGGACGTCTTTGAAACATTTTCGTTCTGTTCGGACAACACGGCGGAAATTTCCTGAGTTCTGTCTTTCATACGCTCCATTAAAAGGTCAAACCCTTCCACCTGACCGCCCAACACTTTGTTGATTTGAACCGCCGTTTCTTCGGCGCGCGCCACAACGGAGGAAATGTCTTCCACGTGCGTGTGCAACACCATTTTGGCATCGGCGGACTTTTTGGAAATCCTGTCAATATATTCGGACACTTCCTTCATTTGCCGGCGTAAAGCGTTCAACGCCGCCGTCGTATCTTTATCCAAAACACCGGAAGCCGCCGTCAAATCTTCCACCTGATATTTGATTTCCTCTTTAACTTCCTCAATTCTGGCTGAAACCGTATTGATATGCTTCATTTGCTGGCTTAAAGTCGTTTCCGCCACTCGGGATTGAGAAACGATTAAAGCCGCCGTTTCTTGCAAATCGTTTATTTGGGACGCCAAAGAATTTTTAATTTCTTCGATTTGGCGCGACGAATTGGAAATATTTTCCAAAGATTGAGACGTTTCTTTATCCACAGATTGAGAGAAAGACATCAATTTATTCATAGTATCTTGCGAAAAATCCGATAATTCCTGATTTTTCTTTTCGATAAACAACGCCGCTTTTTCCGCGTGATCGGAAGCCGTATCCGCGTATTCGTTCATTTGAGACATTCTGTTTTGGAATATCGTGAAAAACTCTTCCGATCGGCTTTGCGTTTTATCCATTATTTCCTGCAAACCGGCGGAACTGGCGGAAATGTCATCTCTCACAGTTTCAAGATTGGACAACGCCTCTTTGGAAGAAGACAAAAGATCTTGAACACGAGAGCCGAATCCTTCTTCAATTTTTTGAACACGGGAAGAAATTTTATCCAATTCCTTATCCAACTTTTGACTTTGATTTTGGAAAGAAGAAAGGACATCGCCCGTTTTGGTTTCAAAATCCATTTTGAAATCAGACAACTCGCCCGTATACGAACCGACCGTTTTTTCCATTTGATCCGCGCTGTCTTTAATTAAAATGGAAACAGTTTCCATTTGTTCGGCGTTTTGTTGAACCTGATCTTGTGTTTTTCTGAAAGAGTCTAAAATATCATTCACTCTTTTCAATTGTCCTTCAAAATCACCGTAACCGCCGGCAAAAGAAGAAGATATTAAAGAATTAGCCTCTTGCCATGTTTTGATTTTACCTTCAACCACCGACAAAATTTCTTTGGAAGAATCATTGATTAAAGCGGAAGAAGAAGATAAATCATGAATATGCTTTGACAAAGAAGCCACAGAATCCACCGTTTCATTATCCAAATGAGACACAATTCCGCCCAATTCTTTAATCCAAGTGTTTAAATTCCCCTCAACTTTTCCGATTTGATCCGTCATCTGCGAAAACACAGAACGAAATTCTTTGATATGCAGTCTTAAAGCGTCTGTCAGAGATTTGGTATACATAGCCCCTTCTTCCGTCGGGTAAATCAACTGATTCATATACGCCCGTAACATTTTGGATTCACGTTCAAACTGCATACCTCGTTCAAAATACGCCACTAAAAGCCAAATAATAACAATCGGCAAAACCATTCCGGAAATAAAGCCGACAAATTCCGGCGGACTTAATTCAAAACGGTTCGACCAATAACCGGACGTCACAAAATAATCCGTCGCAATATAGCCCCACAAGACAGTCAAAGCCAGCGCAAAAAGATTAAGCTTTTTTCTCCACCACGGACTTTCCGTATTTGTTTCCGGCAAATCCATATTTATCGGTGTTGAAAAAGGACTGTCTTTTATCATTTCATCGTTTTTTTGAGATTCGTTTTTTTGGGACATACCTAAAAAATCCTTTACAGACAATAAAAATTTTTAATTTTCAAAATACTGCGCGTATTCTAACACAAAACATCTTCCAGATAAAAGCTTTTTTTAACCTTCCTTTTGAAAGACATTTTCCAAGCTTTCGTAACCGGTGAATTGATTTTTGAAAAAAGTCACCTGTCTTTTAGCATAGCGCCGAGTTTCGCGCTTTGCCGATAAAACGGCGTCTTCAAAAGAAAGTTCCCCTTTCAAGAAACGTATCAGTTCCGACACCCCTAAAGCGTTGTATAAAAAACAAGTTTCAGGATATTTTTTATCGTAAAAATCCTTTACCTGATTTAAAGCGCCGGCCTTCAACATTTTATCAAAACGTTTATCACACCGGTCATATAAAACGGAGCGGGGCGGATTGATAAAAATCAATTGAAAATCACCGTCAATATATTTTTTCTTTTCCAAACTTTGCCAATAAGAAAGAGGTTTTCCGGTTTGAAGCAAAACTTCCAAAGCTCTTCTGGCTCTTTGAGGATCTTTAAAAACAGCGTCTTTCACACGGTCCAAGACTTCATTTAACGGCATTTGCCGAACTTTCAAACGGATATCTTCGTCTATTTGAGGCAAATCAGACAAACCTTCTATTAAACATTTAAAATAAAATCCGGTTCCTCCGACCAAAATAGGCGTTTCAACCTCTTTTATTGTTTCCGCCGCTTTTTGAAGCCATAAATGAACCGAAAAATTTTCACAAGGCGTTAAAAATCCGTATAAATGATGTTTGATTCCTTCTTGTTCAAAAGAAGAAGGACGCGCCGTTAAAATCGGCAAATCGGCATACACCTGCATGGAATCCGCATTGATAATCTGACCTTTTTTTTCATGCGCAAGCTTTAAGGCATAGTCCGATTTTCCGGACGCGGTCGGACCGAAAACACAGATAATTTTTTTTAAGCTCTTTTTTAAAATATACGCCATTTAAGAAACCGCCCGTATCACTTATTCCGCGCTTTTGGATATATTTTCATCTTTCAACCACAAAGGATTTTTTATTTTATGAACAAATTCTTCATGCGCTTTCAATTCTTCAAGCGGAATATCAAAAAGCCGAGGTTGATGAAATTCTTTCAGAGGCGACGTTTTTTCTTTTTGCGTTGTTTCAGATGCCGACGAAGATTGTTTGTCCTCTTGCGTTTTTAAAACAAGAGACGGTTCTTTTCCTCCCAATAATTCAAGATAAACTTCCGCTAAAAGTTGAGAGTCCAAAAGAGCACCGTGAAAAACACGCGCCGACAAATCCACATTAAATCTTTTACATAAATCATTCAAAGAAACACGAGAACCGGGGAATCTTTTTCTGGCTATCGCCAATGTATCAATGACTCTGTCTGAAGAAATAGCCTGTTTTCCGATATTCATCAATTCGGTATTGATAAAATTCATATCAAAAGAGGCGTTATGCGCTACCAAAATCCCGTCTTCTCCGATAAAATTCAAAAAATCGTCGGCAATTTCAGAAAAGACAGGCTTGTCTTGAAGATATTCGTTTGTGATACCGTGAACTCGAATCACCTCTTCCGTCATTTCTTTTTCAGGATTGATATAGACCTGAAAAGTTTTTCCGGAAGGAATATGATTCACCAATTCAACAGCCCCGATTTCAACGATTTTATCTCCGGCTTGAGGATTTAAACCGGTTGTTTCCGTATCAAAAACAATTTCTCTCATAAAAATTTTTCCTTCTAAAATCCGTAAAATTATCCTTCGGCTATTTCACGCACGGAAGAATCAATATCAGGTAAAATACCGTAACAAAATTGAAAACTCATTCTTGCTTGTTGCAAAAGCAAAGAAAGACCGTCTAAAACAGGTAATCCCCGTAAAGTCGCCTCTTTCACAAAAAATGTTTTTGCCGGCAAATAAACCAAATCGCACACAAGACAACTGTTTTTCAAAAGAGACATATTGATTTTTAAATCGTCCAATCCTTTCATTCCCAAAGGTGTCGCGTTAACTAAAATATCCGCTTTTGGTAAAATTTCTTCCTTTTGATTCCAGTCCAAAACGCAAACAGGCCCTTTTAAAGCCTTGATATTTTCCAAAGCATCGTCTGTATGTCTGGAAACAAAACAAATTTTTTCCAAATCTTTTTTTAATAAAGAACAACCGACAGCTTTTGCCGATGCGCCCGTTCCTAAAATAACGGCGGTTTTTCCATAAAATTCAAACTTAAAATTATTTTGAATAATATTTTCAATAAAGC
>CAVDQP010000048.1:0-8083 GCA_963611245.1 Holdemanella biformis | reverse complement strand
TTTTCTACTTTTTCGACAGTGTTTAAAAAAACTTTGTTATTCCGGTAAAAATGATTTAGAATGCATCGTAAAATCAAACCGGAGAAAAAAAATGCTGATTAAAAATATATTTTGGGATGTTGACGGAGTTTTGGCAAACATCAACTTCGCTTATTTTAACTTTTTGACGAAACACCCTAAATACGCGCCTTTGTATAGGAATATCAAGTGGGAAGATTTACCGAAGGTTTTGCCTATTGTCCCGAAATACGGCGCTTTAGAGCTTAAAACACATCCGACGATGGGCACCATGATGGATTATGATTTTTGTCATTCTCCGGAATTTTTTTGCAATCGGCCGCTTTACCCGCATGTGATTGAAACTTTGAAAGAATTAAACCAAAAAGGGTATCGCCAATTCACTTTGTCCGCGACATTCGACGTAGAAACAAAGAAAAAGTTTTTACATAAATTGTTGGCGGAAGTGACGGATTTTCTGACCATAGAATGTGTTCAGCACGGCAAGTTTATGCACGATTCCGCCAAAGAAGAAATGTTGAAAAAATGTTTCCAAAAATACGACTTAAAACCGGAAGAAACGGTTTTAATCGACGACCGGATATACAATCAATACGCCACTCTTGCCGCCGGAGCTCACCCTGTCAGAATGAGATGCGAGTTTACAACCGATCTGCCCGACGATTTAAAATTTATTCCCGAAGTAAAAGACGTGGTAGATTTTAAAAACTGGCTTTATAAAAACACCACATTGGAATAAAATCTCCTTTCTTGCATCAAAAAAAGCCCCGTAAACAGGGACTTTGAATGGTGCCGACAGAGAGACTCGAACTCCCGACCCACTGATTACAAATCAGTAGCTCTACCAACTGAGCTATGTCGGCTTCAGCATGACAAAAAAGTGTATACTCTACTTTAAAACAAAAATCAATCATTTTTTTTATTAAAAATAACTTTCTGTGCAGAATTTATTTTTTGGCTCTTTTTATAATAAAAAGCACGCGCCTGTTTTTTAAATTAAAACAGAAAAAAGCGGATAAAAAAATAAAAAAGCGGATAAAAACTGTTTTTTCAAAAGAAAAAGCGAAAAGACGCTTGACTATTTGTTTGGTATGGATTATTCTTTTTTGTATCCCATGGGGGAGTAGTTAGCATCGGCTCGCTCGGGTGGAAAATTTTTTCAAATAAGAATGCTGAAAAGGCGTCTTTTGAATTTTCCTTACTTTTTTACTTGCCGATGTGTCAAGCCAACAATCGCGACTGCACGGCAGCTCTGGTTTGACTTAAATAATGAGACTCATGCGCTTTTGTCGGCGCGTGTGTCTTTTTTTTATCAGACAATCGTTTCCGGCAAAACGGATAAATGTTTTATGATAAAAAGAAAGGAAAAATATGCAGTCTTTTAAACCGTTTACGGAACCTGCGGAAAAGGTTCTCGGTCAAACAGAAAGCGACCGACACACCGGATTGACGGAAGAATTGGTGTTAAAAAATCGTGATCTTTACGGCGAAAACACCTTAACGCGCGCCAAACCCGTGTCTTTATTTCAAAGAATTATCGAATCTTTGACGGAACCGATGTTGCTTTTGCTGGTATTGGCTTTATTTATCACGATTGGCGTGAATATAACTCGCTTTTATATGAAAGAGCCGACCGATTTTATTGAATGCGTCGGCATTGTCATTGCCATCGGTCTTTCCGTGGCGATTTCCGTTTTTATGGAAAACCGCAGTGCGAAAGCTTTTGAAGCGCTCAATCGAATGAATGACGACATTTTGGTCAAAGTCCTCAGAGACGGGCAAATGCATTTAATTGAACAAAAAGACATTGTTGTCGGCGATATTGTCAGTTTGGAAACAGGCGACAAAATACCGGCCGACGGCCGATTGATTGACAGCACGGCACTTTACACGGACGAATCCGCTTTAACCGGAGAAAGTATGGTGGTTTTGAAAAAAGCGGATATTTTATTCGAGAACGAAAAAACGCCTTTAGCCGAACGCGTCAATATGATGTATGCCGGTTGTTTCGTCACATCGGGACACGGCAGAATGGTTGTCACAGATGTCGGCGACCATACAGAGTTCGGCAAAATTGCCAAAGAGCTTTCCTCTATGGAAAAAACTTCCACACCGTTACAGGAAAAACTGCAAAGGTTGAGCGGGAAAATCACCCTGCTCGGTTCTTTGGCGGCGGGATTGATTTTTGTTCTGCAGGTTTTTTTATTTTGGCATAAAGGCACTTTGACTTTAAACGCCGTATTAGAAGCGTTTACGCAAAGCATTGTTCTGATTGTCGCGGCGGTACCGGAAGGATTGCCTACCATTGTCGCGGTTTCGTTGGCGTTGAACATTATCAAGCTGGCAAAACAAAAAGCATTGGTGAAAAAGATGATTGCTTGCGAAACCGTCGGCTGCATCAATGTCATTTGTTCTGATAAAACAGGCACTTTGACGGAAAACAAAATGACCGTCACCGATGTGTTCGATGCTCAAGAAGGGCTTCTTTTACCGCAAGATGTGAAAAACACTCTTTTGATTGAAAACTTTTGTCTGAACAGCACGGCAGATGTTTGTTTGGAAGATGTTTGTCCTTCCTTTATCGGCAATCCGACGGAAGGAGCCTTGCTGACCGCCGCGTATAAAGCCGGTTGCGACTATCGTCCTTTGCGCGAAAAAACAAAAATCGCCTACTGTTTTTCTTTCAGTTCGCAAACAAAGAATATGACAACGCTTGTTTGCCAAAAGGACTCTTTAACCGTTTATTCCAAAGGAAGTCCGGAAAAAATTATGTCTTTGTGTTTGCTTGATCTTGCTCAAAAAGAAAAATTCGAAAAGGAAATCAGGCGCTTTCAAGAAAAGGCCGCCCGAGTTATCGCCTTTGCGCATCGGGACATTTCTTTATCTGAAATGGAAAAAGCAGGAATCAACTGTTCTTCAACCGCGGAAGCGTTTGAACAAAAACGTTCTTTCTTTGAAAGCAATCTTATTTTTGACGGGTTTGTGGCCATCAGCGATCCTTTAAGAGAACAAACACGGTCAGCGGTCGACGCTTGCCGTCAGGCGGGTATTGACATTAAAATTCTGACGGGGGACAATTTGATTACGGCGTCCGCCATCGCGCAGCAATTAGATCTTTTAAGCCCCGGTCATAAAGCGGTGGAAGCCAAAGAAATTGAAGAGCTGACCGATGAACAGTTGAAAAAAATACTGCCGCAGATACGCGTTATCGCGCGCAGCACGCCCAGCATCAAAATGCGGATTGTCAACGCCTTAAAATCTTTAGGCAATGTCGTGGCGGTGACAGGCGACGGCATCAACGACGCTCCCGCTTTGAAAAACGCCGATGTCGGCATCGCCATGGGGATTTCAGGAACGGAGGTTTCCAAAGAAGCCAGCGACATTGTTCTTTTAGACGACAGTTTTTCAACAATTACTCGCGCCATCAAATGGGGACGAGGAATTTACAAAAACTTTCAACGGTTTATCCAATTTCAGTTGACGGTGAATCTCAGTTCCGTCTCTGTTGTTCTGATTTCCGTTTTAGCCGGATTAAAAGTCCCGTTCACGGCTTTGCAGCTGTTATGGGTCAACATTATTATGGACGGTCCTCCGGCCTTAACGCTCGGACTTGAAAAACCATCGAAAAACTTAATGCATGAAAAGCCGACGCAAAGAAACGCCAGTATTGTTTCAATGGGAATGCTTTTCCAAATTCTGACAAACGGATTGTATATTTGCGTTTTCTTTATGGCGCAGTATTTTTGGAACTTTATGAATATCCCGCAGGAACAACAACCAACGGTCTTATTCACTTTGTTTATTGTTTTCCAACTGTTCAACGCCTTTAACAGCAGAGAATTAGGTGTCAAGAGCGTCTTTAACCATTTAGGCGGCAATGTTCTGATGGTGGGCGTCTTTACACTCACCTTCGGATTGCAAATTTTAATCACGCAATTCGGAGGTTCTTTCTTTGACACCGTTCCGTTAAGTTTAAGCAGCTGGATAAAAGTTCTGGCAAGCGGCGCCGGTATTCTTGTCTTTTCGGAAATTCTGAAATTATTCAGAAGACTGATACACTTGCGCCGGTCGTGATTTTTTCTTTTCATGACCCGAAAAAACAAACGGCCGCGGAAAAAATCCGCGGTCGAATGTTTATCAGCGTCAAGCCGAAAAAATTATCTTGATATACTTCAAAAAAAAATGATTTTTTTGAAGTTCAAAAAAACGTCAAACGGCGTCGTTTGTCGTTCGTCATAATTCTTTTTGAAAGTGAATCAATCCTTGTTTATCCGAAAAAATCTTTAAAATGCCGGCGCGCCCCATGCTGTCTCGACCGTTCACCTGACAGACGGACAAATCTTCGTCGGGCACTTCAATATGATACCCCAGTTTTTGCGCCACCATTAAACTGATATGATGCGCGCAAATAATCGACATTCGGCGTATTTCGTTTGCAAAAGATTTTTCTTCTTCAAAATCTTGCGCCTTTATACTCTTTTCATCGGATAAAAAAGCCTGATAAAAAAACGGCACTTCCAAATCGGACGCGTCCAGATGCCCATGTCCCCACAGACCATTTTCTCCCAAAGATTCGCCATGATCGGAAGTATAAAAGAAATACGTTTTTTGATGAGAAGACGCCGCGAACTGCAATAAAATTTTCAACAAATCATCTTCGTAAGCCATCGCGTTATCATACGTATCGATTCTTTCTTTATCCTCATCTGTCTGAGTAAACAAACTTTTTTCCAACTCGAGACTTTTATCTTCCGGAAAGATATTGTATTTTTCGCCTTCCTGATCGTAATTTGAAAAATACGGAGAATGAACATTCCTTTTATGAATAATAATAAAATTTCGACCGGATAAAGAAATCTGTTTTAACACATATTCCAAAAACCCCTTTTCTCCGCCGAATTCTTTTTCTTTTTTTTCGTCATAGATATACAGATTGTCATAATGCGGCTGTCCGGTTTTTCGGAAGACTTCCGGATTTTGCAATTCGACGTAAGTCACCTTAAACCCGTTGGATTGCGCCAATTTTAAAAGGCTGGTATCTTGCAAAACAAGCTTTGAACTGTTTTTGGGATTGACTTGTATATTATAAATCATCGGCAAAGAAATTAAAGTGTTCACCGCGGCGCTCCACACTTTTTTATAAACAAAATCAGGAAAAACAGACGCGTGCGCTTTGAGAAAAGGCGTCGTTTCGCGATGATAGCCGAATAAAGACATATTCCGCGCGTTGACAGATTCGCCCAGCACCAAAATCACATTGACTTTTTCTTGCTTCGTTTTTGTCCGAACCACTTTGTAAGGGGCAAAATCCTTTTGTTCTTTTCCGTCAAAAACTCTGGAAGGCAGCACGGAAGCAAAAAAGGCACTGTAAGAATTGATAGTATTATACGACGCGTAACACGTATTTTTAAACAACATTTGAAAGGCGCCCTTCGGCGTTGTCGCTCGATAAAAAAAGTATCCGAAGAAAATCAACAATAACACGGGCGCATACTTAAACGTCACTCTGAAGGACGGCTTTTTCCAATATAAAAAGCCCAAAATCCCATACGGCACCGCCACTAACGGCACCACATACAGATAATCATACCAGACAGATTGCGCCTCTGTCCAAATATCCTGCGTTTCCAAAAAGATAAATTCCAAAGCATACGCCGTCAGATACGTGCCGAAATAATCCATATTACAGATTTGAATAATCTGCATCACGCCGAAAATAAATAAAAAACACACAACGATTTTGATGTTTTTTATCATCGTCAAAAGCAAAGATAACAAAGTAATGGTCAACAATTTATCCCAGTTGTCGCATATTTCAAACTGCGGATTGAACAGGCCAAACAAAACTTCCGGAAACATTAAGAAAAACTGCGTTGCAAAAACCGCCGAAATGATTTTGCCGATAACACAAAAAACCTTTGAAATTTTTTTCATTTTGCCGTTCCGTTTTGATAATTATACATTTTGTCTATTTCATATCATAAACATATTCGGAATAAAAGACATTTTTACAGCCTTTTAATATTTGTATCCGGACTTTTTTTAAGAAACAGCAAAAATTCATAGATTTTACAATTTCAACACCATACCGGTAACAGCCGCCAAAACCAGACACAAAATCGGGTTCAAACGACCGAAAAACACCAAAAGAAAAAAGACGCCGAAAGTTGAAACGGACAAAATATCCAAAGGTATCAGCAAAGAAATTCGAACGCCCGCCGATAAAATCAAAGCGATAACAATCGGCCGAATGCCGAACAGCATTTTTTCCAAAGCTTGCGCGATTTTGTCGGAATGTTCCATAAAACCGGCAATGAATAAAATCACCGCGAACGCCGGCAACACCAAAGCGCTTGTCGCCACAAAAGATCCCCAAAAACCGGCCGTTGTCCAACCGGTATACGTCGCCATATTCACGCCGACCGGCCCGGGGGTGCTTTCGGAAACGACAATCATTCGGCTTAAAGTTTCGGCGTCATACCACCCTCTTTTTTCAATCAAGTCAAACAAAAAAGGAATTGTCATTAACCCGCCGCCAACCGCCAAAAGTCCTATTTTAAAAAATTCCCAAAAAAGAAGTAAGTATATCATTTTATTCTTTTTTTATTTGAAGGGATGTTTTGCCGTTTTGATGTTTTTTTTGTGTTGCTTTCAAAAAGACAAGCCCGGCGACGCACCCGAAAGCCACATAAAACAAAGGACTGCCTGAAAAAAAGTACAAAGAAAGAGCGCCTATAAAAAACAGCGCTTTTTGAACTTTAAACGTCAAAGCGTGGCGATACATTTGAAAACAAGCTTTTAAAATCAAAACAACCACCATAATCCGAATACCGTTCATAGCGTGTTCGACCGTTTTGTTTTTCAAAAAAGAACCGGCTGCTCCGGCTATCAGCAGAATAATAAAAAAAGAAGGCGCCACAATCCCCATTGTCGCCCAAAAAGCGCCCCAAAAACCGCGCATTTTATAGCCGACGAACGTCGCCGTGTTGATGGCGATAATCCCGGGAGTGCATTGACCTATAGCGTAATAATCCAGAATATCTTTTTCCGTCACATAGTTCTTTTTTTCAACCAATTCTTTTTCCAACAAAGGCAGCATTGCCGCCCCGCCTCCGAATGTAAACAGACTGATTTTAAAAAAAACGCCGAACAACTCCGACAAAGGAGTTTTTTTCAAAACCTCTGTTTTTAAATGGACGTTCTTTGTCGCCGACGGAACCGACGGATTTTTCTTTTTCACCTGTTTTGTCCTTTTTCTTTGTCCCGAAAGAGACCTCCCCTTTTGCAACTGTTTTTCACTTTACGCAACCTGCTTGTTTTTGTCAAGTTTTTATGTCAGAAAAAGAACGTAAAAAAAGGTGTTTTTTTGCTTTCTTCAAAACAGATTTAAGGATATAATGCAAAAAATAAAAGTATGAAACTCTATAATTATAAAAATTTTCAGGAAGAACAATGGCCTTTCACTTTTTTAAAAAAGTTTTCGTCAATACCGTCAATCGTTCCGAAGATAAATTGGGACTGTATCCGGAAGCGCTGAATGTCGCCTCTTTGCCGGAACGAAGATATTTGAAAACTTCAAGAGCTCTTTGCGTTATCGCGGTGTTTTCAATTGTCGTCAGTATCTTTTTCGGTTTTTTGTATTTCACTATGTTGCCGCAACTGCGTTCTTCCGTTTCCTTTGCGAATTATTATCTCGGCAGCCGATTAACGTATTTGGATCCGTCCGACAACGTCATTAAACGAGTAATGTTTTCCAAAAAACGGGATTCGGCTTTTCGTTTAGCCAATGAGGCTTTTATTGAAAAATACATCACAGACCGGTATTCTTTCAAACCCATTCGCTATCAAATGCAGGAAAAATGGGGCGAAAACGGGCCGGTCAAAATGGCGACGGAACAAGCGGTTTATACCGCGTTTCAACAAACTTACCCCGACGAGATAAACAGACTTATTCGTTCAAAAACAACCAGAATGGTTCATTTTTATTACGTCCGCCATTTAAGAAACAACTTGTTTGAGGCGGGATACGATGTTTTTTCCTTTACGCCTAAAGCGCACAGAGAGC
>CAVDQP010000047.1:6492-8119 GCA_963611245.1 Holdemanella biformis | reverse complement strand
TTTATATGAAATTTTATTCCTTGGCTTTGTTGTTAAAACAAGGCTGAGAAAAATTCTTTTTTTTATAATAATTTCAATGTGTTACCTATCTATTTTTGCAGCAGAAAGTGAAAAGTCGGAAAACGGGCCTTCCATAATTGAAATGCTTGGTTTTAGTGTAAATAAACCGAGATATGGCGCCGAAGGTTATGATTACACCCTCTTTTTTTGGAAAGATGAGCAAAGAGTCTTCTTTTTATTCGGGTTTACGGAAACTTTTTCTTCATAATCCGGAAAAAAATACATTTTTTCAGTCGTTATTCCAAATACTTTTTCGGATCCAAAGATTTGACGCCTCGTCTGATTTCAAAATGCAGTTGCGGCGTGTTGACATTTCCCGTTGATCCGGTTTGAGCGACCGCCTGCCCTTTTGTGACCTTTTGCCCTTTTGAAACCAAAAGTTTTTCGTTGTGCGCATAGGCTGTCACCCACCCTTTGTCGTGTTTGATAAGCAAAAGATTGCCGAACCCTTTCAATCCGTTTCCGGCATAAGCGACAACTCCGTTTTGCGCCGCGACGACGGTTTGTCCTTTTTGTGCGGCAATATTTATGCCGTCGTTGAATTTCCCTTTGCCGTGCGGGCCGTAAGACGAAATAATTTTCCCTTTTACCGGCCAAGAAAATTTCCCTTTCGATAAAGGCGCCGGTTTTGGCAAAGAGACTTTCTTTTGATTGGAAGAAAGCGTCGCTTTTTTATCGTTTTTTTGATTTTTTAATGGGGCTTTTTGAACCGCTTTTTTATTTTTTGAAGAGGCAACCTTTGCGCCGGCGCTTGACGTTGAAGCAGATGCAAGTTTTGAAGCAGAACTCCACTGCGTTGTCGTTTTATTCGAAAAGTCAGCGCTCGCGCCGGAATAAGCCACGGCGGGAAGAAAAAGCTTTTGTCCCGTTTGTAAAGAGGTCGGCGACGAAATGTCGTTTATTTTAGCCAAAGAATTAAGACTGACGTTATAACGTCTGGAAATACTGTAAAGCGTTTCTCCTTTTTGCACGGTGTGAACCGGCGCTTTCGGAATACGCAGCTTTTGCCCGACATGAATAATGTAAGGAGATTTCAATTGATTGGAAATGATAAAATCTCGGATAGGCACATTGTTCTTTTTTGCCAAAGAATAAAGAGTGTCGCCTTTTTGAACCGTGACAACATGACTGGTTTCCAAATGAGTGTATCCTTTTGAAGTGGTTTTTGGAATATACAGTTCGCACCCCTGCCCTAAAAGCAACAGAATAAGGCAGGCCATTTTGAAACTGTATTTTTTGAATTTATTATCCATCTTCATAAAAAATATTCACTAAAAACAATATGTTGTCAATTATTCTTAAACAAAAAGTTTATCTTTAAATCCTGACCAGATGAACTTCAATCACCGGTTTTTTTCCGTAATTTTCATTCAAAAATCTGCGGACGGAAAGACGAGCCGCTTCCTTTAAATCCTCATCGGAAATTTTTTTGTTCGCCTTTGACAGAGCCTCTTCGTCAACAATGTGTTGTTTTAATTCTTCGGCTTCCTGTGAATCTTCGTCCAAAAGCCCGAAAGAAGATACTTGAGGAGCCCCGAGCAACGTTCCTTCTTTATCCGCGACAATC
>CAVDQP010000047.1:3934-6482 GCA_963611245.1 Holdemanella biformis | reverse complement strand
ATTGGCATTGACGGGAATGATTTTTTTGCCGTCCATCGCCAAAATTCCCGTCGGAACTTCGCCGATGATTTCCGGCGCCTGCGGGTCAAGGTCCAGAACTTCGCCGTCTTGCAAAACAATGGTAAACGGCACACCCCAACTTTTTGAAAGCTGAATATGTTCGGCCAACTGCAAAGCTTCCCCGTGGACGGGAATGGCGATTTTCGGCTTTAATATCTGGTAAAGCTTTTTCATTTCAACCTGACTGGGGTGACCGGACACATGAACAAGATATTCTCTTTCCGTGATGATGGAAGCGCCCTGTGCCAGAAGCTTTTTCTGCAAAAGCGCTATTTCCTTTTCGTTTCCCGGGATAATTCTGGAAGAAAAAACAACGACGTCTCCCGGATGCAGGTGTAAAGATCCGTTGCCTTGTTTTGTGTTCGCCACCTTTGTCAATGCGGAAAAAGGTTCTCCCTGCGAACCGGTGCAAACATAAACGACCTTGTTTTCCGGCAATTCCATAGCTTCTTTTTCCGTCAGAAATTGAGGAATGTTCTTCATATAACCGACGGCACGCGCCGCGTCCTCAATCCGCCAAAGCGACCGCCCCATCAAGCACACTTGCCGACCGTTTTGATGCGCCGCCCAATAAATGCTTTCCAATCTGACGACATTCGAAGCAAAGCACGTAACGACGATTTTGTTTTCCGGATAGTGAGAAAATAATTCTTCCAAACTTTTTCGAACGTCTTCTTCCGTGTTGTCCTGCGTTTCGACAAAGACATTTGTGGAATCGGAAACAAGCGCCAAAACGCCCTCTTTTCCAAGCTGTTTTAAAGTAGGAATATCCGCCTTTTCGCCAATCAAAGAATTGTTGTCGAATTTCCAATCGCCGGTATGGACAACAGTTCCTTTTTCCGTCCGGATAGCCAAAGCGTTCGGTTCCGGAATGGAATGAGTCATGGAAATAAACTCTACTTCAAACGGATCCAAATCCAAAACGGCACCTTTTTCAACAATTTCAACGTGCGCCCGTTTCAGCAAGTTTTCTTCATTCAGTTTGCCTTCCAACAATTCATAAGCAAACGGCGTAACGTAAATCGGACATTGAAAATCCTGCCATAAATAAGCAACGGCGCCGATATGGTCTTCATGCGCGTGCGTGATAATCAAACCGACCAAATCTTTTTTATGCTCGGCGATAAATTTCGTATCCGGCAACAAAACATCGACTCCGGGCAGATTTTCGTCCGCGAATCCGATGCCGCAATCCACGGCCAGCCATTTCCCTTTATAGCCGTAAAGATAGCAGTTCATTCCGATTTCCGTGGAACCGCCGATGGGAATAAAAACAAAACTGTCTTTCGGAATGATAATATCGTTTTGTTCGTTGTTTGTTTCTTGAGTCATTCTATAATCCTTTATACCTTACATTTTTATAATTTCATTTTTATTTTATAAACACATCGCCCGCGCTGATAACGCGGATTTCTTTGTTGTCAAGCTCCAACATCAAAGAGCCGTTTTCGTTTATTCCCAAAAAAAGCCCCTCCTCTGTTTTGTCCGACAGTCGCACTTTGAAAGGGTGTCCGACAGCCGGCGCCCAAGAAAGCCATTTTTGGCGGATTGCTTCGAATCCTTTTTGTTGATACAGCGAAAAAACACTGTCCAAAGCCTGCGTTAAACGCTTTTTTATGGTCTCCGGCGTTTGTTTTTTCCCTTTTTTGTTTAAACAGGTTGTTTTATAAAGCAGTTCTGAATTGTCCGGATGTGAATCGATATTGATTCCGATTCCGACGATTATTTTTTCGGGCTGCGTTCCTAAAAAAGCCGTTTCGATTAAGATACCGCAAACTTTTTCTCCGTCGATTAAAACATCGTTCGGCCATTTCAAACACGGCGCGTAATCCTGCAACGCCAAAGCCACACCGCAAGCGGCGACAAAGCTCATATCCGAAGGTCTTTTTACCGCAGGAAAAACATAACTGACAAACAGATTGCCTTTTTCAGAAGTCCAAACACGACCTAACCGCCCTCTTCCTTTTGTTTGCATTTTTGCCTGAACACCGGAAAAAGGAGGATATTGTTTTGCCGTGTCATTTGTGCTTTCGCATTTGTCAAAAACATACTCGCGCCAAAGAGGCATCTTGTCATTTCCTTTCTTTTTTTGAAAGTATAAAGCTTTTCCCGTAAATTTCAAGCAAAACAAAAAAAGATAATTTAAAGGGTTTAAAAAAAGGAATCTTTCGTTATAATGCAGTCAGATATTCTGTTTTTGAAAAAAAGTTCTTTGGTGAAATGGAAAAATGTCGATGAAAGTCTTTTGTTCTTTGGCTTCCCTTCTGTTTTTATCCTTATTCGGCTCGGCTTGTTTTGCCGATGACGGAAAAGGTTTTGACGCATGGAAGGAATCTTTCAGACAAGAGGCGCTTCAAGAAGGAATCGCGGCGTCTTTTTTAAATAAAGTCCTGCCGGAAATAAAATTTCTGCCCTTTGTTGTTCAAGCGGATAGAAAACAACCGGAATTTCAACAGACTTTTGATGAATATCTTTCAAAACATCTGAC
>CAVDQP010000047.1:3302-3924 GCA_963611245.1 Holdemanella biformis | reverse complement strand
CGCGTCAAAAAAGGGCGCCTTTTGTTGAAAGAAAACAAGCCTCTTTTGGATTCTTTGACGCAAAAATACGGCGTGCCGGCTCGGTATATCATCGCTCTTTGGGGATTGGAAACAAATTACGGGACTATGACCGGCTCTGTGGATATTGCCAGCGCTTTGGCGACTTTGACTTACGACGGGCGACGCGAATCCTTTTTCAAAAAACAGCTGTTGGCGTATTTAAAAATACTTCAGGAACAAAACATTTCTTCTTTTAAAGGATCTTGGGCCGGCGCATTCGGTCAATTTCAATTTATGCCGACAACTTTCGCCGCCTATGCCGTCGATGGGAATAAAAACGGGAAAATTGACATTATCAACGAAAAAGAAGACGCTTTTGCCTCTGCGGCCAATTATTTATCCGCCGCCGGCTGGAAAAGCCAAACAAAATGGGGACGGGAAATCACCGTTCCGAAAGAATATGATTGGACAAAGTTGAACGCTTCTTTGGCTTATACTTTGGAAGATTTTGAAAAAACAGATCTTCTTCCCGCCGAATTTTTTTCTTCTTTATCAACGGAAATACGGGAAATGAAGGCGGTTCTTATTTTTCCGAACGGCTATGCGAACAAAGCGTATTTGG
>CAVDQP010000047.1:0-3292 GCA_963611245.1 Holdemanella biformis | reverse complement strand
CGTATTTGGTTTATCCGAATTTTTACACGATAAAAAAGTGGAACAATTCAAATTTTTATGCTTTGACCGTCGGTCTTTTGGCAAACGCTATCGCTTCCGATAAGGATTTTGAAACTCCGAAATTTACGGAAGCGCTTGAAAAAAACAGTCCTTTTTCGAAAAAAGATTTGCTGACGGCGCAAAATTATTTAAAAGAGCTTTCTTATTATACGGGAAAGGTGGACGGCAAATGGGGGCCTTTGACAAGGCGCGCTTTGGATATTTATCAAAAAAAAGAAGGATTGCCGATTGAACCGTATCTGTATATGATAAATTTAAAAAACGGGGAGAATTCTTAAACTGATGATTGACAGATTGACAAAGGATTAAAAAAGAATGAAAAATTTAAGGATTAAACGCGTTTTCAGGTTGGCGCTGTTTTTGGCGCTGACAGGGCTGGCAGGCTGTGTGTCAAATCAAACGCCCGTGGATGACGGAAAACATCGTCCTTCCGGCGGCGTGTATAAAGTCGGCACTCCTTATCAAGCCGGCGGCAGTTGGTATTATCCGCAAGAAGATTATTCGTATAATGAAGTGGGAATCGCGTCGTGGTATGGTCCGGATTTTCATGCGGAAAAGACGGCGAACGGCGAAACTTATGATATGAATGCAATGACGGCCGCGCACAAAACGCTTCCTTTGCCCAGCTTTGTGACGGTGACAAATCTGGAAAACGGGAAAAAGGTTGTTTTGCGCGTGAATGACAGAGGTCCTTTTGTCAACAACAGAATTATTGATGTTTCCAAAAAAGCGGCGGAAGAATTGGGCTTTTTGAAAAAAGGAACAACCAAGGTTCGTGTTCAAATTATGCCGAAAGAAAGCAAGGAAATAAAAGAATGGATGTTGGCTTTCGGTAAAAAAGGCGTGCCGGAAAACGCGGTGTTTGCTTTGCCGAAGACGGACGGAACAAAACCTTTGTATGAACCTGTAAAGCAGGGGAAAAAAGAAATTCTTTACGGAAAAGAGGATAAAAATCAGGGAATTTCTTCCGATTCTATCCAACAAAACATAAAGGTGACTTCTTTCTTGCCGGCAGGATTTTATATTCAGGCGGGCGCTTTTGCCTCTATTGAAAACGCTCAAATGTTGGCCGGCACTTTATCTTCTTACGGATCGCCGGTTATTCAGAGAACCATTCAAAAGGACAAAGAATTTTTCCGCGTGCGCGTAGGTCCTTTCGAAAACGGTCAAAAAGCCGTGTCCGTTATGGATAAAATGAAGGAAGAAGGCTATTCGGCCGTTCAGTTGGTTCAAGAAGTCATTATTCCTTAAAAAACCGGATAAGAAGTGATAAAAAGTGAATAAAAAATTGATAAAGTTGCAATAGAGGTGTTTTATGAGATTTTCAAAATTGACGGGATTGTTTTGTTTGTTGGGGTTAATGACGCAAAACGCGCAAGCCTCCCTGCCCTTTGATACGAAGGCGAAGTATGCGTATCTGATAGATTTTGATACAGGCTATGTGATGTTTGATAAAAACGGACAAGAAAGAATGTCTCCGTCCTCTATGAGCAAGCTGATGACAACTTATCTGATTTTTGAAAAACTTAAAAATGGCGGACTTTCCGAAGAAGACGAATTTCAAGTCAGTAGTAACGCTTGGCGTAAAGGAGGAGCCAAAAGCGGCAGTTCCACAATGTTTTTGAACCCGAACACCAAAGTGAAAGTAAAAGACCTGTTAAAAGGCATTATCGTTCAATCGGGCAATGACGCTTGTATCGTTGCGGCGGAAAACATCGCCGGTTCCGAAGAACAGTTTGCCGAAGAAATGACAATTAGAGGAAAAGAATTGGGATTGAAAAATTCTTCTTTTAAAAATGCGACGGGTATTCCCGAAAAAGGGCATGAAATGACGGCGGAAGATTTAGCGCATCTTTCTTCTTTGATTATTCGGAATTTTCCGGAGTATTACCCGCTTTATTCCGAAAAATCTTTTACTTACAATAAAATAAAACAAGGCAACCGCAACCCTATTTTGTATTCCATGCCGGGGGCGGACGGCATTAAAACGGGACACACTAAACAAGCGGGATACGGACTGGCGGCTTCCGTGAAAGACAAAGACACGGGACGCCGGCTGATTGCCGTTTTAAATGGGTTGCCTTCTATGAAAGCGCGAAGTGACGAGGCTAAAAGTCTTTTGAATTGGGGATTCAGAGAATTTGACAATTATAAGCTTTCCGAAGAAGGAAAGAAAATTGACTCTCTGCCCGTTTGGTTGGGACAAGAAGAATTTGTGGACGCGGTGACGGATAAAGATATTCTGATTACCATGCCCAGAAAATACAGAAATGAAATTAAAGCGACGCTTTTTTATGACGGTCCGATTGCGGCTCCCGTAAAAAAAGGGCAGAAAATAGCGACTTTAAAGATTACCGTGCCGAATGATGAATCATATATGTATGATTTGGTTGCGGCAAAAGATGTAAATAAAGTCGGTTATTTCGGCAAGTTGTTGTTTGCTTTTCACCGGTTGTTTTCCTTTTGACACCATAAAAAAAGCTTTTCAATGACGACTTGCCTTCTGTAAGGGATATGATGATGAAACAGAAAAAACCTTATTTTATTACTTTTGAAGGGCCGGACGGCGCCGGCAAAACAACTCAGATACGAAAAGTCGCCCTGTATCTTCAGAATAAAGGGATTCCTTTGCGCTTGACCAGAGAACCCGGAGGTTCCGTCGGAGCGGAAGAAATCCGTTCTCTGTTGGTTTTGGGGGATAAAAACAGATGGGACGCCGTTACGGAAACTTTGCTTTTTATGGCGGCGCGCAGAGATCATTTAACAAAGACGATTTGGCCCGCTTTACAGCACGGAGAATGGGTTCTGTCCGATCGTTTTTTTGATTCTACTTTGGCGTATCAAGGATTCGGACGCGGCGAAAATAAAGACATCTCCTTCAATGATTTAAAATCCCTGTATCGTTTGGTTGCCGGAGATTTTTTGCCGGATTTAACCGTTATTTTGGATTTGCCGGCAAAAGAGGGTTTAAACAGAGCAAAGTTGCGCGCGGATAAGGCGGAACGATTTGAAACAATGCCGTTGGCTTTTCATGAAAACTTGCGCCAAGGCTTTTTGAAAATAGCCGAAAATGAACCGGAACGCTGCGTTGTCATCAATGCCGATCGAACGGAAGAAGAAATCTTTGAACATATTAAAGCAGTTTTAAAGGAACGATTGAATGTCTGATACTTTGGAAACACTTTTAAATATTGAACAAAGGGGATTATTGGAAGGGTCTTGGCTTGTCACC
>CAVDQP010000046.1:0-8167 GCA_963611245.1 Holdemanella biformis | reverse complement strand
GGAAGACAGCGTAAACCCGATTTTTTTCCTTTTTTGCGTCAACAGCCCCTTATAAGAAAAAGTCCCTTTCAAAGCGTCATTTTTTTTCTTCTGATAAGAAATAAACGGCACATAAATATCGGCTTGATTCAAATCAAACTTTCCTTGCACAGTCATCATATTTTTAAAATCCATCTGCGCCGTGACGGAAATATTGATTTTTCCTTTCAAATATTCTTGAATAAAGGAAGAAACATCTAACAAATCATTTTCCGAAAAAGAAGCTTTCAAGTCGTATTTTGAACGAAACGCGGCGGTTTTATTAAAATTTTCATGCCACGAAACTTCAAAAGGAATAATTCCGAAATAACTGTGTCCCTTTAAATCCAACCCGTTATTATCCGCCGTCAAATGGAAAGTCCCTTTTTTCATGGGGTCTGAAGAAAAAGGAGAAATCATTTCAATATGATTTAAATCCGCTTCTACATAGACATCAACCTCTTCCGGCTTTAAATCTTGTTTCAAATCGAAAGCCAATTCCAAATGAACTTCGCCGTCTCCGGAAATTTTTTCCGGTCGCGCCCCCAATCCGGACAGCAAATCCAACGAAGGAGAATCTAATATTTCCAATGCTTTTTCAACAGGTCCCGTCGCTTCTATCACCATTTTGGATTTTTCATTATCGCTTTGTAAATCCAAAAATTCCAGCCGAGCGTGCTTTAACTGCATATCGCCGGTATGTCCTTTATCCGCCAGAATAACCACCGTATCCGGCTTTAACAGCACCGTGCCGTCGACATTTTCCACAACAGGAGTTTCATCAAGATACCGCACCGTCACGCCTTTTGCTTGCACCGTGCCGTTCAAATCCGTTAACGTCTCGCCTGTAAAATAAAGCTGAAAATCGCTTTGTTCCATTTGACCGTTTGTTAAATTTTGAGACACCCATTGATGTGCTTTTTCTCCCACCGAAGCCGGCCACAGTTTCGGCACCATGCCCGTCGGCACTTTCGTTATAACGGACTTCAACGTTGTTTTGACCTGATGCAAAGAGCCTGTATCCAGAAAATCTCCGATACCCGTTATTTCGCCATTTAAAGAAACTTGAGGACCATACAGTTCAATTTTTGAATCTTTTATCGACAAACTTTCCAACGCCGGAGAAAAAACACCGCCCAAACGCGCTTTTTTTATTTCATACGACCAATTCAAAGGATCCGGCAAAGAAACAATTCCTCCCTTGTCCGCCGTGATACCAAACGATAAAGAATGAACATACTTCCGATATTTATCCGTTTCCAGAATAACGGTTTTATCCTTTTCAAAATCCGGCAGGAACACTTTGCCTTTGCTCCACCCGTCCACTGTCAGATCGGCGCCTCTTAATACCGGAATCATCTCGCCTAAATAAGAAAGATAGATATTTTTAAAATGCGCTTGAAAAGAATATGTGTTTTTCAAAGAATCCAACCAACCGTCCAACCCGATATCCATAAATCGGTTTGTTAAATACAGTTCCGCCGATAAAGTCGTTTTGTAAAGATTTTCTTTTTTCCTTTCCGCCAAAAAAGAAATCTCCGGAAAAGTCAAATGCAGATTTTTATCCGCGTCTTCAAAAATCAGTTCGGCTTTTCGCACTTCAAAAGACTGTAAATACTTCACTTGTTCGAAAATCGTGCGCAACGTGTTTAACACATACAGATTTTTCTTTGAAATATCTTGAAAAACATCTGTTTCAGGCGAATCGCTTTTTTCCGTTTTCGGAATCACAACCTGAAAGAACGGCTTTTCCAAAATAATCTGTTTCGGAGCAATATCGCCATGCAACAAAGCTCTCGCGCTGACGGAAAAAATAGTTTTCGGAATGGTCGTCAACACAGTTCCGTCCGGCTGTAAAATTCCCAAATTATCCACACGGATTTCCAAAAATCGCCCTTCTTCAAACCCCAATTCCAAAAAGGCCGATTCAATTTCCACCGTGTAACGCGCGTTCGGAGAAGATAACATTTCCGATAAAATCGGAATCACAAAATCCACTTGAACCGGCGCAATCGACAACCGCCATATTCCGAAAATCAGAATAACGGCTACAAAACTGAAGCATATTTCAAAAAATCTTATAATTCCTTTCAAAAGATTCTCCCTGTTTTTTGATTACAGCATCAGTCTAAAGACATTTTGAACAAAAAATAAGGTAACAAAACAGATAACCATCGCCATTAAAGGAGAAAACAGCCAAGCGCCCATCACCTTAAAAAAAGTCAAAAATTTCAATCCGCGTCCGCCTTTTGCCAAAGAGACGCCCAAAATACCGCCGATAATCGCCTCGGAATTGGAAATAGGCGCCAAAGGAAACGCCGGCAAATGCCATGCCTGCAAAAAATTTCTTAAAGAAACGGAAGTGAAAAAGAACAAAATCACCCCTTGAGACAAAATAACCACAAAAGCCTCCAAAGAAGTCATTTTTAAAAGATCTTCGCCGATTGTTTGAACAACTTTTTTCGAATAAGTCAACACGCCGACGGCCATAGCGGCCGATCCGATAAAGAACAGTTGTTCTTGTCCCGAAATGCTGAATAATCCGTAAAAACTGAACCCCTTAAAAGGATTGGCCGATAAAAAAGTCCCCATCACATTTGCGATATTGTTCGCCCCCACCATATAGGCGGCAAAAATGCCGGCGACTATCAGACCGAATCGAATATACGCGTCCATATACGCCAACGGAATCGGCTTTTTTTTCAATAAAATCTTAAAACCTCTTAAAAGCAAAAAGGCGCAAAGGCACGTCAAAAGCGGACTTAAAATCCACGCCATAAAAATATGGCTCAACTCTTTTAACGGCATCGGCAAACCTTTAAACAAGTTCCAACCGATAAAACTGCCGATAACCGCCTGTGTCGAAGAAACGGGAATCCCCGCCCGAGTCATCACAAAAAGCGTTAAAGCCACCGCCAAAGCCAATGTCCACGCGCCTGCCAACGTCGGAACATCACCCAAACCGGACACCGCCTGCGCGGCACCGGAACCGCTGAACACCGCGCCTAACACCAAGAAAATCGCCGTTAAAGCGGAAGCTGTCCGATACGAAACCATTTTCGTCCCGATAGCGGTGCCGTAAATATTTCCCAGCTGATTGGCTCCCAAAGCCCAACCTAAAAACAAACCACTGGACAAATAAAAGAAAATACTGATTGACATTCAAGCTTCCTTCTTTTCCACTTTTTTTATGAAAAACCGTAAGACCTTTTTTCTGACCTTTTTACTTTTTCTAAACTAAATTTTTCATGGTATAAATGACTAATTCGTCGGCGATATCTTCCGCCGCGTCGGATAAAAATTCAATAGACGAGATATACGCGCGACTTTGCAGCTTTACCGCCAAATCAAACTTTGATTCAAACAACTTTTTCTTTAAATGAAAGGCTAATTTATCCACTTGTTTTTCATAAAAAGAAACCTTATGTATCGTGTTTTCAACCGCCGGCATATTTGAAAAAAAACTGCGAGACGAGATAATCAACATTTCCACCGCCTTCACATTCAAAGAAATCAACTCTTTCAATTCTTGTTTATCAACGCCGCCCAAAGAAGGACGTTCGACATAAACATTGCCCAGAATGGATTCGTATTTGTTAATCAATTTGTCCGTGCTTTCCAACAGACTGACAATATCCGTTCTGGATTCGGGCATCAACGTATAGCGATACAAGCTTGCCTCGATTGTCCGACGCAACGAATCGTTTCTTTGTTCCATTTTACGCAAAGAAGACAAAAAATCTTCAAACTCGGGCATTTTCTTTTCGACAAAAAAGCACGTCATTCCTTGTTCAAAAATCAATCCGGCCTGCGAAACATTATTGAAAAATTCCGTAATTCGCAAATTGATTTCGCTGGCTTTTTTAAAAAGAGTAATATCTTTAAACGAGTTAAACATTTTTTATTTCCTTTTTACTTTCAACACCCATTGACACCTAAAGAAGAGCGCTCTCACTTTTTTTTCACAAGGCTTGCTCGCCTTCAATTTTCAAAGCCAAAGCCGCTTGCAAAAACATATCGATTTTGCCGTCCAACACCCCTTGTGTATCGGAAGTTTCCGCCTCGGTCCGCAAATCTTTCACCAGCTGATACGGTTGCAAAACATACGACCGGATTTGATACCCCCAACCGATTTCGTTTTTAGCGTCTTCCTGCTGTTGCAGTTTTTCTTCCCTCTTGCGCAATTCGCGTTCATACAATCGAGCCCGCAACATTTCCCAAGCCGTCGCCCTGTTTTGAAATTGAGACCGTTGATTTTGACATTGCACCACAATCCCCGTCGGCAAGTGCGTAATTCGAACGGCACTGTCCGTTTTATTGATATGCTGTCCGCCGGCGCCGGAAGACCGATACGTGTCAATACGGCAATCTTCTTCTTTTATTTCCACATGAATTGTGTCGTCTATCACCGGATACACCCAAACGGACGCAAAAGAAGTATGCCGTCGGGCATTGGCGTCAAACGGAGAAATACGCACCAAGCGATGCACGCCGCTTTCCGTTTTTAACCAACCGTAAGCGTTATAGCCTTTTATTTTTAAAGTAGCCGATTTAATACCGGCTTCTTCCGCGTCGCTTCGTTCCACAAGATCGGTTGCAAATCCGCGACGAGCGGCAAAACGCGTATACATTCTTAACAGCATTTCCGCCCAATCTTGCGCCTCTGTGCCACCGGCTCCCGGGTGAATTTCCAAAAAACAATCGTTTTTATCCGCCTCTCCGTATAACAAACTTTCCAACTTTTGCCGTTCCGCCTCTTGCAACAATTTATCCAAAGAAGTTTCCGCTTCCCTCATAACTTCCTCGTCGTTTTCCTCTTCGGCCAACAGAAAAATCTCCAAAGCCTCTTTTTTTCCCTTTTCCAAAGAAAGATAATTTTCAATCGACTCTTGCAAATGCGTTTTTTCACTTAAAAGAGCTTGCGCCTGTTCCGGCTTTTCCCATAAATCGGGGGCCGAGGTCAAAGCCTCCAACTCTTCCAATCTTCTGACGGCATTTTCAAAGTCAAAGATGCCTCCTCAGCAGAACCAACGTCTGCTCAATTTGAAAAACCTTACTTTCCACTTCCGCTTTCAATACAAACCTCCCACGGCGGGCATATCCGCCTCTGTTTCATTTTTCAATTTAATATCTTTCCCGATAACGGCCGACGGAGAAGATAAATCCGTTTCCGCGCGAAACGCTTCCACAACGACATCTTTTTCCCCCGGCTTTGCCGGCAATCCCGTTTTATGATTCACCCGAACTAATTTCACACCTTCCGGCACACGGAAAGGAATAGACGGCTTATCCGCCAAAGCTTTTTTCATAAACTCGGCGAAAATGGGACCGGCGACGGCACCGCCCGTCTGTCCTGCGCCCAAACTTTGAGGAATATCGTATCCGACCATAACGCCTACCACCAAATCCGGTGAAAAACCGATAAACCAAGCGTCTCGGTAATCCGAACTGGAACCGGATTTTCCCGCCAGCTGTTTGCCGACGGAACGCGCCACGCGACCGGTGCCTCTTTCCACAACGCCCGTCAGAATATTCACCATTTGATACGCCGTCACGGGATCTTCCACTTGCACGGCCGAATCCCTGATTGTCGGTAATATAGCGGCAGAAACCTGCTCTTTTTTCTCTGATTTATCCGCCTCTTTATCCGATTTTTGTTCCGGCATAACAAGATTGTCCGCTTCAGTCGTGTTTATTTTTGTCTCTTGCGATGAAACGTCCTTAGCCTCAAATGTATCTTTCAAACCGATGGCAAAAAGATTTTCATCACGGCATTGTTCGCAAATTCGTTTATCTTGTTTATAAATCGTTTTGCCGCCTCTATCCTGTATTCGGTCTATCAAGCTCGGCGTAATTTCCTTTCCGCCATTGACAATCATACCATACGCCGCCGTCATTTGCATCAACGTCGTTTCCGTTGTGCCCAACGCCGACGACAACCCCAACGGCATTTTGTCCGCGATACCGAATTTTTTCACATAAGACGCCACTTTTTTCATACCGATAGCCTGAGCCAAACGCACCGTCATCAAATTTCTGGACTGTTCCAGCCCGACACGCAAAGTTGAAGGCCCATAGAAAATTTTACTGTAATTTTTCGGGCGCCATTTCGGCATATCCGGTCCTTGGTCAACAACCAAAGGCGCGTCTAAAATCAAGCTGGACGGCGTGTAGCCGGAATCCAACGCGCTCATGTAAATAAAAGGCTTTAAGGAAGAACCGGGTTGCCGCAAAGCCTGTACCGCTCTGTTAAACTGGCTTTTTTTATAAGAAAACCCGCCAACCATCGCCAACACGCGCCCTGTATGCGGATCCAAAGCCACCAAAGCACCTTCCGCCTGAGGCAATTGTTCCAACACATACCTATGAGAAAACGCTTCATTTTTATTTTCAAGCCGAACATAAACAACATCGCCGGCGGTCAACACCTCTTGGGCGGAGCTGATTTTTTTCGGAACCAGTTTTCCTTCTTCATTCTTATGCCGCGCCCACGTTAAACCGGATAAAGGAATTTCCGCCCCTTCAACAGATGTATCAACTTCTGTCATCGATTCGGAACTTCCCGTTATTTTCGACTCGGCGTCAGACAGGAAAATCAGCGCTTTTTCCTTCGTCACATTCAACACCAAAGCCTTTATCCACCCTTGCGGCAGCCATTGCGGCGCGAAAACAGAATTTAAAGCTTCCCGCCTTAATTCCTCTTCGTTCATTTTTTCCAATTTCAAAGCTTCTGCCTGTATCCGCTTTTTCAGGGCGTCCTGTTCCTGCGGCGTTAAAAGTTCCAACAAAGAATCGACGGAAATTTCTTCCTCTTCCTGATCCTGCGCCGACAGAGAGGTCTGTTGCGCCAACAAAAGCGCAAGATCTTTTTCGTCCTTTTTATTTTCTGTATTTTTTTCCGCTTCCGTCTGTTTCAATCGGAGACGAACTTTTTCCGCATAGGTTGATTGAATTTCGTTTGTTTTTCGCATCAACAAGTCTTGACGCAATTCGTTCAAATCAAAATGCGTAAGAGGCCCGCGATACCCTTGTTTTTTATCATACGTTAAAAGACCGTTTTGAAAAGTTTCAACCGCGATATTCTGCAGTTGAGGATCCAAAGAAGTCCTGATAGCCAAACCTTTGTTATACAACGCGTCATTACCATAAGAATCGGCGACAAGGCGACGCACTTCCTCCGCGTAATAGTCGGCGTTTTGAATCACCTCCTCTTCGGGTCTCGTCCGCATTTCAAGCGGTTCCGCCTGTGCCTGCCGCATTTCTTCTTGAGAAATATAGCCGTCGTCAAACATTCTGTTCAACACCCAATTCCGGCGAGTCACGGCGGCTTCATATTTTTTTAAGGGGTGATAATTATTCGGACCTTTCGGCAAAGCGGCTAAAAAAGCCATTTGAGCCAAAGACAACTCATTCAAAGATTTGTCAAAATAATTCAAAGCCGCCGACGCCACGCCGTAAGAATGAATGCCTAAGTAAATTTCGTTCAGATAAAGCTCTAAAATATGTTCTTTTTCAAAAGCTTTTTCCATACGCATGGCGATAATCGCCTCTTTGATTTTTCTTTCCAAAGACCTTTCGTTCGTCAAAAGAAAATTTTTCGCTACCTGCTGCGTAATGGTGGAGGCGCCCTCAACTCTTTTCCCCAGGGTTTTTATCAAAGTCAACACCGCCCGAAAAATGCCGATAGGATCAATTCCCATATGCGTGTAAAACCGTTTATCTTCCGCCGAAATAAACGCCTGTTTCAATCGGACGGGAATGGAATAAGCGGGAACGAAAATTCTTTTTTCCTCCGCGTATTCGGCAAGAACTTTTCCGTCAGAGGCATACAAACGAGTCGTCACATCGGGTTCATACGTCGCCAGCTGTCTGTAATCCGGCAAATCTTTTCCGTAATGTATCACGACCGCCGTCCCGACACCGAATAAAAGCAGACAGCAAAAAAAGAAAATACTGAACAAAGTCGAAATAATACGCATAAAACTTCCTTTTAATTTTTACTTAAAATACCTTTTTTTTTCAAAAGATGCAAACCTTTGTTGAGCAAAAAGCACCTCTTTTTGCTTTCTTTTTATCGAAAAGGCGCAAAGCAAAGCAAATATTTACTTTTTAGATTGATTTTTTCTTGTCTCAACGCCTCAATTCATTC
>CAVDQP010000045.1:0-8263 GCA_963611245.1 Holdemanella biformis | reverse complement strand
GGGGACAAAAGTTTTTTTACCTCAATCACGGTTATCACAGCAAAAAACAAAATATTCTGATCAACAAAGACAGCCTTTACATGCAAGGATTAAGCGATGAAGCTTTTATTCTGGCGGCTAAAGCGCCGACGATTATTTCCAAAAACAGGAAACAAGGCGCTTTGTTGGCTGAAAAAAACGGTGCATCTTTACTGATTATGGACGACGGCTTTCAAAATCCGTTTTTACATAAAGATTTTTCCTTTTTGGTGGTAGACGGAGAAAAAGGATTCGGCAACGGACGCGTTTTGCCGGCGGGCCCTTTGCGCGAACCCGTTGACAAAGGACTTGCCCGCGCTCAAGCCGTCATTCTTATCGGACAAGATAAAACCGGCGCGCTTGATTTGTTGAATAAATTGTTCCAAAAACAGCAGCGCTCTTTGCCGATTTTAAAAGCCACAATCCAACCGGCGGCATCGCTTGTTGACGAATTAAAAGAAAAGCCTTTATTTGCCTTTTGCGGCATCGGGCGACCGGAAAAATTTTACGCCACCTTAACACAAGCCGGCTTGAAAATCCGTCGAACAGCCGATTTTTCCGACCACCATCTTTATACAAAAAAAGAGCTGGACTTTTTGAAAAATCAAGCGCAAAAAGACGGTCTTACTTTAATCACCACACGGAAAGACGCCGTCAAACTACCGGCTTTTTTCCAAGAAAAAATCAAAGTAATGGATATTGAACTGATTTTTGAAAATGAAGAACAACTGACAAACCTGATGAAAGATTTTATTTTATGACAAAAGAATTAAGAGGCGTTAAGCCCAGAACATTTAAACAAAAATATTTCAGCGATCCGACATCGGCCTTCATCGTTTTTTTCTTTTTGCTGATTTTTAAGATATTGCCGATTGATGTTTCTTCGTTTTTAGGCGAAAAGTTAGGCATACTGATGGGGGTGTTATTCAAATCAAAGAATAAAACGGCCTTGCATAATCTGACGAAAGTCTTTCCGAACAAAACGATTGAAGAAAAAAATCAAATCATTCGGGATATGTGGAAAAATTTAGGACGACTCTGCGGAGAAATTCCTCATTTGGACGCTATCGCCCGCACTCGGGTTGACATAGAAGGAAAAGAACATTTGCAAACAGCCGTCGGGCAAGCGCACACGCAAACGGGCGGTTTTTTCTTTTCGGCGCATATCGGCAATTGGGAACTGTGCATTCGAATCGCGCAATATTTCAATCTGCCTATTCACGGCGTTTATCGCATGGCCAATAATCCGTGGATTGAAAAATTCCTTTTTGAAAAAAGGCAAAGCGATAAAAGCGAACTGTTACCGAAAGGAACCGTCGGCGCTCGTAAGATGATTGCCGCGTTGAAGAAAAAAGAATGGATTGCCTTGTTAACCGACCAAAAAGCCAATGAAGGTATTTCCGTTCCTTTTTTAGGTTTTGATGCCATGACGACTCCTTCTTTGGCAAAGATTGCGTTAAAAATGAAATTGCCGACTTATCCCGCGCACGTTGTCCGACTGCACGGCGCGCATTTCAAAATCATTATTCAAGACAATATCCTGCCCGATTTACCGGATACCGATGAAAACGTTTTTTTCATGACAAAGAAAATCAATGATATTATTTCCGAATGGATTTACGACAACCCTGCGCAATGGTTGTGGATTCATCACCGTTGGGATAAACAGGAATACAAAACGGACAAGAAAAAACAAATTCAGGAAAGGAATGACTCGTAACATGGAATTTTCAAAAGAAAAAAACACTCTCTGCCCCTCTTTTCAAGCCGTGACCGACTCCGTCAACCGTTTCAAGACTCACAACAAAAAAAGAGGTATGCGCGTTTTTGTCGCCGGCGGCGCGCGCAGCGGGAATGAACTTTCTTATATGAAAGAAGCGTATAAGCTGGGAACTCAAATCGCCAAAATGGACTTTCATTTGGATTTCGGCCTTTCCAATTCCGGCATTATGGGCGCCGTTGCCAAAGGTGTTTTTGATTATTGGACGGAACACAAAGACAAAAACACGTCTACCCCCTGTAATTTCCCGATACAAGGCATTACCACAAAAGAATATCTGTCCTTATATGAAAAAAGCGAAATTCTGACGGAATTAAAAAATATTGTTGTCACCAAAACTTTGGAAGAACGCAAAAAGAAGCTTTTAAAAGCAGATATGATTGTTTTTGCTCCCGGAGGAGTCGGCACTTTGGACGAACTGGCTTACGATTGCGTTGCCATGCAAGACGGTTTTTTACCGCTAAAACCTTTTGTTTTCTTTAACGTGAACGGATTTTTCCATCACTTGGTGGAATATTTAAAAGACATTCACGCAAAAGGTTTTGCCGATCCTTTACCCTTTATTGTGGTGGACAACAGCACGGAAGCCGGTATGATTTTTGAAATCTTAAAATATAAATTCTTTTCAAAGAAAATCCCTTCGGAGGAAGTTTACGGCTTTATCCGGCAATTGATTTACGAATTTCCGTATATTTTAAGACAAAAGAAAAAAAATCCGCGTCAAAATATTCGGTCCATCGTGCGCAAAATGGATATGATTCGGCAATCCGGTTCCGAACAGGAACAAAACGCTCTGAAAGTTGAAATAGAACAAGCGTATTTAAAAAAAGAAATCAGCCGTATGTATGATCGTTTGGTCAAAACGGGAACGGACACGGGCATTGTCAGCACAAAGCTTGAAAAGCTGAAGAAAAGGCATACGTCCCTGTTTGAAGGGTAAAACAGAAAAACTTATCGTTTTGATGAATTATTCTTTTTTCTGCGGTTCTTTTTCAACAGGAAAACGGCGCAAGTCCGTCAAAACGCCTTGCAAAGAACGAATTTCTTGAGAAGACGGCGCAGCTCTTAAAAAAACGGCTTTCAAATTATCCATCATGGATTGCTTTTTATCGGGAAATCTTAAATAGCCGCACGCCTCCAATTCCGTTTCCAAACGAAAAAAGAAAGCCGCCAGCTCTTTTTTTTCGGCCGGCGCCTCTAATTTTTGACAATGATGGTGCGCCTGTTGGGTATAGATTTCTTTCGTGTATTCATACGCCAGAATCAACACGGCTTGAGCCAAATTCAAAGACGGGTGCAAACTGTTCAAAGGAATACGGACCAACACATCGGCCAACGCCAAATCGGCATTTAAAAGACCTGTTCTTTCCGGACCGAACAAAACACCTGTTTTTTCCGGAAAATCCGATTGTTTTTGATGCAATAAAGGAATGGCCTCGTCTAAGAGAATCACTTTTTTTTGCAAATCGCGCGTCCGACCGGTCGTCGCCGCTACAAAAGCCAAATCGGCCACCGCTTCTTCCACCGTTGCAAAAATTTCGGCGTGTTTTAAAATTTCACCGGCGCCGGAAGACGCGTCCAAAGCTTTTTGGCCTTTTATATCTTCCAAAGGCGCCACAACCCGCAGCCGATACAGCCCGCAATTCATCATCGCGCGAGCGCACATACCGACGTTTTCCGCTAATTGAGGTCTGACCAGAATAAAAACGGGCGCCGTCTGTTTTTCTTGCGGGAAAGGAACGGTCTTTTTGAGACTCGACATTTTATAAGCCTTTTATTTTAGAAAACACCCGCGCGCATCATTCGTTATCGCACGGCTTCACATACTTTTTTTCATTGAAAAGAAGGACGTTGAATCTTTCTTTTATTCAAACGAGGTTGACGACGTGCCGCGTTTATTTTCTGTTGTTCCTGCTCTGAAAAAACACCCGCACCGACTGTTTTATCAGCGCTGTTTTGAACGGCAGAATCGGACAGAGAACCGTTTTTTTCTTTTGTATTGTCCTTTTCGGCAGGCAGATACGACTCTTGAAAGAAAGAATTTGTTGTTTGAATTTGTTGTTGATTAAATCCTTCGGAAAATATCATATTCGTGGATAATTCCTGATAAAAAGCCCTCGGATTTTGAACAATTTGATTGTTTAATATTTTTTCTTTTTCCAGAATAGACATATTTTCATCAGGTTTTTGACCTAAATCTTCGTCAAAACCGAAAGAACGGTTTTTTTCCATTTTTTCCGCCGCTTGCCGAACAAGTTCCGGATTTTTCGGATTTTGCCGCGCAATTTCCTCCAACCGTTCCTTTTGTTTTTGTTCTATCCGGTCGTTCATTTGTTTTAAATCCATATACAACCGTTTCATATATCTGGGATTACGGGCTTGAGACGGCGGTGTTATCTGATTTTTTTCTTCAGACAGAATCTGGCGATATTCCTGTTGCCATTGCGTTCTGTTTTCCAAAGGATCCTGATCTTGAGAAGCGGAAACAATCTCACTCGGCTTTGCCCAACACGCGCCCATTCCCATCATAAAGAAAAAAAGTATTTTTTGAAACATACCGTTCTCCTGTTCGACGATTTACCGTTTTGAATCTAAAATTTTTAAAGAATTCATCAATAAATTTTCAATGGAAAGGCCCGTTCCTTGTTCCAATCCCTTTGCGATAAAGTTATATCCTTTACGAATCGGATCTGACTGATCACCGTTTTGCAAATCGTTCAAAGATTCCCCGATTTTATCCCGTAAATCAGACGGAGCATTGCGAATAACGTCATCTAACTCAGGCGGAATTTCATATCCCAACTTGCGCAGATGTTCCGTCATCAACAGCATATTGGTGATATTGACCTCCGGCGCTATCATTTCTTGCCCCATAGCCGTGTTATACGTTGTTTTTTCTCCTGTAAATTCCGGCAAAGGAACGCCCATTGTCTGTCGAGTGCGAATCTCCGTCTGTTCTTGTAAAGGAGAGGCTTCTTCCCATGGATCCGCCGGCAAATTTCCTAAATTTTCAGACCAAGCTTGATTAGAAAAACAGACAGCCGCGACGGCAAAAAAAACGATTTTTTCAAAACAAAGCCGCATTTTTTCCTCCTGACAGTTTTTTAATTGGACGGTTTACCGGTTTTCAAGGCCTGTTTTTTAAACTTCAGGAAAAATAAAATTCCGACAGGCAAAGTGAAAAGATACCCCACACTGATGATTCCCAAAACAATCCACGGATAAACCAAGGTGAGCGCAACGACAATCAGCATAAAAAAGCTCAAATACACTCGAATCCCTTCGGAAACGTGCAAATGTTTCAACGAAAGAGTCGGTATGCGACTGGCCATCAAAAAAGCGCTTAAAGTCATAAAGCACGACACAAAAACGGGATTGCGTAAAAAAGGCCAATGAAATTGCAGCCATAAAGTCAACGGCGTCAAGGCGACAATGGCTCCGCCGGGGGCCGGCAATCCGACAAAAAAGTGCGTCCAATAAGACGGCATCGGTTCTTCTTCCAACATAGTGTTAAACCGCGCCAATCTTAAAGCGCAACACATGGACAAAAGCAAGACAAAAACCCATCTGGCGCCGACCGCATCGGCAATTTGCAAAGAATTATCGGAAATAACCGATGTCAATTGCATGGAATGGCTGGAAATAATCGAAGCGCGCGCCGCCTGATCCATCGTCCATTGATACAACAAAAAAGCGGGCGCCACGCCGAAACTGACAAAATCCGACAAAGAATCCAATTCGGCACCGAATTTAGAACTGGTATTCAACATCCGCGCCACACGACCGTCCAATCCGTCAAAAACGGCGGCTAAAATCAAAGACAGCACCGCCAACTCCCAACGTCCCCAAAAAGAAAAATTCAACGAGGACACGCCGAACGCCAACGCCAAAAAAGTGACCATATTCGGGCACGCCTGACGTAATTGAGCCTGCATCGGCTTTTTCATTTCCAAAACTTCTTTTACTTTCGGCATTTTTGACATTTACTTGACCGCTCCTTCAGCTTTTTTCTGTTCCGCTTTCAAATCGGCCAAAACGGTTTCGCCGGCGACCATAATTTGCCCCAGAACAACTTTCGGTTCAACTCCCTTCGGCAAAAAAACATCAAGCCGGCTGCCAAATCGAATCATACCGAAACGCTGTCCTGCCTCTAATTTATCGCCTTCTTTCAAAGGGCAATAAATCCGGCGGGCGACCAGACCTGCGATTTGAATACACCCGATTTTTTGTCCCGAAGGCATTAAAATAGAAATTTCCTGACGTTCATTATCTTCGCTGTCCTTATCCGAGATATTGACAAACTTCCCCGGGCGATATTTCATCTTATGAACAATTCCGCCGACGGGAGCGCGATTGACATGCACATTAAAAACGCTCATAAAAATGCTGATGCGCAGCAAAGGTTCCTCTCCTAAATCCAATTCCGCGGGAGGCACCATTTCCTTAATATTGCTGACAATACCGTCCGCAGGCGAAATCACCAAAGACTCGCCTAAAGGCGTCACTCTGTCCGGATTGCGGAAAAAATAATAGCAGAAAACGCATAAAAGAGCGCCAATCCACCCTAAAAAAGGTAAAAACAACCCGATGACAAAAGAAACCCCGATAAAAACAAGCAAAATTTTCACGCCTTCCGGATGTATCGGGGGAAGAAGATACCGTTTCCAAGAAAGATCCACCGTGTTCTGTTTTTTATCAGTCATTCAAAACTCCTAAAAAAATAAAAATATAAGATACGTTTAATTTACGCCAAAAACGGAATAAAAAGCAATAAAAAAACCTTCTGACAAGATATTTCTTTTATCAAAAGAATAAAATTTCAGAAAAAAAGTATTGATTTCATCAAAAAAAGGAAGTAAACTTCCTTCAACTTTTTCGGAGTGTAGCTCAGCCTGGTAGAGCACTACGTTCGGGACGTAGGGGTCGTGGGTTCAAATCCCGCCACTCCGACCAATAAAAGCCCTTGTTTACGCAAGGGCTTTTTTTCTGGCACAAGCTTTTTTGTCTTATTGCTTTTTATTTTGTCTTATTGAGCGGTTAAATTTATGGCTAATTCCGCTTCGGTTGAAGACGAATCAATAATGTCGCGCAGCTGTGTTTTATTTTTTCCCGTTAAACCGGACAAAGCTTCCATATATTCCGGACGGCCTATTTTCAGATCCGCGTAACTGTAAAGCGCATATTGCCGAATTTCCGAATCTTTTTTAAATTGTGCTTTTTCCGAAAAGTCCATATCTGTTTTTTCCATATTGATAAAAATACCGTTTTGAGAATATTTCCACATTGAATCTGTCGCAAAATCGGTTGTTGAGGAAAAGAGACCATAGCCAAGACCTAAAATATTTAACCAAAGCAGAGGATTTAATTTTGTTTTGTTTTGCAAAATGGCATCTTCATATCCGTCGGCTTTGGCAATAATCGTCATCGGTCCTTTTTGTCTTTCTATATCCGCAACACACGGCGTCTGCGTGCACACCAATTGATTGTTCACATAAATTTTGATTTTTTCTTTTACATTAGAATCAAACGTAATAGATTGAGAAGATCCGCTGAACACCGTGCAACAAGCCGATAAAAATAAAAAACCGAAAAACAAAAGATATTTTTTCATGTTAAAACTTCCTTTTATGAGTAAAAAAAGACCACCTTGATGAAAGGTGGCAGGAAGTTGAAATCTATTAAAGGTAATAGTGTAGCGTATTCGATATCCCTATCTTATTAACTACCTTCCTGCCGTTTGGCAAAAAGGTAGTTTTTACATCTGTGATATCCAGATAACCTTTAAGAGGATTTCAAACCCCACAACGATCATCACCCGTTGCAAGATAAGGGTATAATTTAAATAAATTTAAGTCAATATTATTTTTCTTACTCTTTAGAAAACATAAAGCCAAAAAAATAACCCATTGCAAAAGCAACAGGTTATTTAATGGCGGAGAGTACAGGACTCGAACCTGTGCATCCCTTTCACAGGATGACGGATTAGCAATCCGCTGCATTACCGCTCTGCCAACTCTCCGTAACATCGGTTACGAAAGGTAAAATATCTTATTTTTTTTCTTCCGTCAACCTGAAAATTTCTTTTTTTGCATAATCGCTGCCCGCTCTGCAAAGAAATTATTGGATGAAGATTTCCTATTAAATATTTCAAATATCCCATCTTTAACGGTAACACGTTTTCATTTTCATTTTTTATCAAATTGCTTCAGGCGCCTTATGACAATGCATTCATAAAGGACTTTTGACACAAAAACGAGATGTTATCGTCATTTTCCGGAACGGCCTGTTTTTAATGAGATTTTTATACCGAGTATTCTAACAATAATCTTTTTTCTGTTTTGGGAAGTTTTTGTTCTTACAGAAAATATTTTTTGTAAAAAGGTGGGCTTTTGCGGAATGATTAATTTCTTAATTTTGTTTTTTAAATTTTCATCTGTTGTTAAAAAGTTTAAAATATTATTTTTT
>CAVDQP010000044.1:0-8851 GCA_963611245.1 Holdemanella biformis | reverse complement strand
ATTCTCAACATTTTGGTGGTCGGTACTGACCCGAATATAAGCGTAATACATAAAAAAAGTCCTTATAATAATTGATGAACATTATAAGAACTATCAAAAAAGCGATGGGAACTGCCACATAAAATAAATAGCCCCTCTACATAAACCACCGTTTATTTGTCATAGTAAATTTTTATAACGGAAAATTTTTAAAGTCAACTCAAAAGTGGACTTTTCCTTGCTTTTTTAATTTTGCCCTTTTTTGAAAATTCGCCTCTACATAAACGGTGGTTTGTGTAGGATCTCAAATGCCAATAAATACAATATTTAAATTATGAACATAACTAATCGATAGGAGTAAAACTAATGAAAAAACAGATTAAAACACTCAGCATAAGTTGTTTAATTGTCTTATATTCTATATTGGTGGCGTGTGTAAAAATACATACAAGCATCAATATTTCGGATTTGTTGTCTGATAAGGATATTGTGTTGGCGGTGGATTTAGGTATCCAAGATAATAATTGTCCAAGTGAAGACATAAAATCATCTTTAGCCAAAAAAGGCATTAACGCTCAATTTCATAAATGCGAAGAAGAAGACGGTATAGCACCTGAAAAGTTTGCGATGTTCACCCTTCCGACGGCTCTGGTAAAAAATAACAATCAGCCAAATTCAGAAATCGGACTCATCTATTTTCGCTATAAAAACAACAGCTTATATATAGAAACTTCCGATAACATTGCTTCTAAATTTACGGAAAATCAGGATTTGCAAGATGTTTCATTTGACTTGGTTAATGACACAGAACAAAAAGTAACGATTTCTGCTTCTATGATTTATGTGGACAATAAAGCAATCTTAAACGAAACCTTTACAATAGAGCCGTTTAGCAGTGTAAAAATCACCTTATCAAATGTTGCAAATAAATTTTTAGAGCAAAATAATAGACAATACAGAATCCTTTCAATATCTACGGGTTCTGGACAAAACGCCGCCACACATTAAACTACAGAGGGAAACAAAATGAAGACGATTTATAAATACATACTGATTTTAACGGGCTGTGTTCTTATAGCTTCGTGTAATGTCGAAATAAAATCCGATATGAAATTTTCCCAGATTTTCGCAACAGAAAATAAAGTTGTTATGGCCGATTTAAGTGTTGGAACTCATTGTGATGAAAGCACTAATGCAAAGGTTATTCAAACTTTTGCAAAGCGCGGCATTACAGCCCGCTATAACAAGTGTGGATATTATTACTCTACATTTTCGGTTCCTATTCAAATTGTAAAAGGAAATGAGAAGCCGGAAGATAAATACGCAACACTCTACTTCCGTTATAAGAACAATCAACTGACGATAGAAACATCTTCTGATTATTCCTCTTTCATCAGACAAGGCGACAATGACATAACTTTCCGCAACTTAGAATTTGAATTTATGAATGATACTCAAGATACCATTCACATCAAACCGTCTATGTCTTTTGTAAATGATAAAGCTGTGGAAAATGAAATTATAGAAGTTGTCCCTTTTGCAAAAATTACCATTAAGCTACCGGACGTTTCTCATCAGATTCTAAAACGTTCTAATTTGGTTTATCCTGTATTTCAAATAATTAACCCAAATCAACCATTGGAAAATGCGGCAGTAGATACTTCCAGTGAAGAAGACGTTGAACAAAAAGAAAATACGGTATCTCCAGATGAAAATAAACCAGTTGATAAAAACATTCTTCTCAATGCAAATTTGATGAAAACGATCACGCCGGAACAGTTAGAAGAATATATTTCTCAAGGTGCTGACGTAAACGCCGGTGACGATAAAGGCACGACAGTTCTTATGATGGCGGCTTTATCGGGTACCAATCCTAAAATTTTGGAAATCTTAATAGATAATGGCGCGGTGCTTGACAGCAAAAGGAAAAACGGCTGGACTCCCCTAACCATTGCAACCAGATACAATTCAAACCCTAAAGTTATACAAACCCTGCTTGATAAAGGGGCTAAAATACAAAACGGAAAACAATTGTTAGATTTGCTGGATAAAAACGAAAATATTGACAAGAATCAGGATTACCGGGATTTGAGAAATAGAATTTCGGAAAAAGTCGATAATAAGAGTTCAACACCTTAAACAAATCTCTTTTATTTTCGGTGCCGCGGTTGGTTTGATGTTCTTGTTTATCCGGAAGATTATGCCTGCCGCCGCCTGAAAACCCCGCGTGAAAATGGGGTAACAGGAACAGCCGACCCCGTCAAAAAGTCGTCTGAAAAGGCGGCTTTTTTTATGAACGGGAGTTAAAAAACGCATTTGGGAAAATAGACGCGTCAGCAAAAGCAATAAAATTCAAGTTCGTTTGAAAAGACTAGGAGGCTTCTTCGTTTTTTTCCCCAATCACAGTGCCGAAAGAAGGTTTTTCCGGGTTTTGAATATAAATTGGAACGTGCGCTTGTCGGGCGATTTCCACGGCCTCTTTCATAATGACTTTCGCGCCCAAATCGCATAATTCTTTCATTTTTTCATAGCTGAGAGAAGAAAACAGGCGAGCTGTTTTATCCTGTTTCGGATCCGACGTATAAACACCGTCAACATCTTTGTATAAAATACAAGGACATTGAAAAGCCGCGGCCAATTGAACGGCTGTCATATCCGATCCGCCTCTGCCTAAAGTGATAACGGTTTCTTTTTCCGGCAACCACGCTTGAAAACCCGTGATGACGGGGATAATCCCTTCTTTCAGTTTTTTTTCTATCTTTTGCGTGTTGATTTGAGCAATCAGCCCTTGACCAAAAGGCCCTTGTCCGATGATGCCAGCTTGAAAAGCGTTGAAACTGATAGAGGGCAATTCCTTATTTGTCAAAAGAATAGAAAGAAGGCAGGCGCTTTCTTGTTCTCCGATGGACAAAAGCAAGTCGGTTTCCCGTTCTTGAAAGCGGCAGCCCGCTTGTCGGGATAAACAAAGAAGGCGATCTGTGTTATCTCCCATAGCCGAAACGACAATAACCGGCAAAAAGCCTTTTTCCTTCCATTTTTGGACAAGAGGCGGAATTTTTTGCATCTTTTGAACTTCGCAAAGAAGCTTTCCGCCGAATTTTAAGATAATAATTTGGGGCATAGCAGAAGCGGTCATTTTAATTTCATACTCATACACGTGTTGGTTTCATTATGTTTAGGGTAAAATATATAGAAAAAAAGTCAAGTGTATTTAAAATTTTTGTCATTACAAAAAACAGCTAAAAGAGACGGTTATGTTGGGTATCAAAATATTATGCCAGATTGGTTTTAGATGTCGGCGGGTTGCGGGCGGAATCCTGTCTAAGAGGAGAAAAATCTGATTTGATTTTAAAAAAGTCATAAAATTTGTCAAAAAATCTTGCATCTGTTTTAAAATGTGCTATCTTAAAAGAAAAAGGAGGAAAAAAATGGATATGAAATTGCCGGCGATTGATGAAATTGTTTTTGCTTTGGGGGAATTGCCTTTGGGTGAAGGCAACGAAGCGAGAGTGTATAAAATTCACACAAATCCTAAATTTACCGTTCGAGTTTCAAAAGATTGCCGAATTGAAAATATGACCGAGTATTTATACAACACTCCTTTTGTGCGGGAAAAAGATGTTTTTGAAGGTAGAAATTTTGCTCAAACGGTCGGATATTTTGAACCGCCTAAAAAAGGAATGGACCCGAATGTCACGGTTAATCTGTATTGCCCGGGGTTTTCGTTTGAATTAAATCGGGACTATTTGTCCAAAATCAACGAAGGAAATTCGGATTCCAACACCACATTGATTAAAACAAGATTGTTGACGGAAAAGCTGTTGGAATTGCCGGACGATGCTTTGACAAAAACGTTTGACGATATGAAATTTTTGTCTTCAAAAAGATATTCGTTGGATTCCGGTGGCGGATATTTTATGAATACGGGAAATATTTTGTATTCAGAAGTGGATAAAAAACTGTTTATTATTGATTTATTGCCTTTTGTTTATCATAAACCCGGGGTTTCTCCGGAGCATATCAAAGGGTTTAACACGCCTTATTTCTTTTTACAGGGAATTTTACCGGGGAGCTATCATTTCAAAAAAGAGCACGCTCTGGATCCGGCCTTGCGTCAGTTGCGAACTGAGGTGTTTTATAAGGTGATTAAAGCCGCTCAAAAAGCCAAACTGAATGATGTCGGCGGATATTTAAAAGGAACGGCGGAACAAATGCAAGGATATTGGCGCTATCAAATGACGATTTTGGGCTTTGAGGAAAAAGAAAGAGACAGGCTTTTAAAGGAAATTTACAAAATCAAAGATACGCAACCTTACACGACGCCTGATTTTGCGCATCGGTATCTTTACAGCCGTATCAACGGCAATGAATTTGATTAGTCCGTCTAACGTTTGATTAAAAGGACGACCGATAAAGAAAAAGCCGGTTTTAAAAATACCGGCTTTTTTTATCAAACGGATAAGAGAAAAATAAGAATTTTCTTTATTCAAACGGATAAACGCCGTAAAGATTTTTTCTTAAAATCCAGCCGGTGGCGCCGGTAAAAGCAACTTTGCAAAAAAGGCTGTCTTGCGGGCATTCCAACAATCGGCCGATAACCATCGGATCAATAAAAGCAAGAATATCCGAAGTCGGATCTTCGTCGGCGTATAAAATAGATTGATCCGAATTCAAAGTCATCACCGTGCGTTTGTCCGTCAACATACGGCTGTGTACCCAACCTTCGGTCCCTTCATAGTCTCGGATTTTTCGCCACGTATCGTATTTTTTCAACAATTCTATCGGCAGCCCTTTTTTTTGATATATCCATTCAATGGGAAAACGTTCTCCGGGGCCTGTTCTTAAATTCGCGGAAGAAACGCGCAAAGAAACAAATCTGGGTAAAGTGTCGTTTTCTTTATCCGATGCCAAAGCATTCCCCATAAGGCAAAAAAGAACCAGACACCCGATAAAAATCAGAGTAAACTTTCCTTTTGGATAAAAAAAATCATATATTTCTTTCATCTTTGCCCTTTTTCATCTTGCCGATGTTTGGTCGAAAAAAGAGTTTTTTGTCGTTTATAACGGCTCTTTTTCCGCTAGACGTTTTTTTCTTTTTTTTCTTCTTCTTGTTTTTTCAAAAAGTTTTCCAACCAATGGATATTGTATTGTCCGTCGATGAAATCCGGTTGAACGATAATTTTTTGATGCAAAGGAATGGTTGTTTGCACGCCTTCAATGACAAATTCTTCTAAAGCGCGTTTCAATCGCATCAGACAAGAATTTCGCGTGCGCCCGAAAACAATCAATTTTGCAATCATACTGTCGTAATACGGCGGAATGACATAGCCGGCGTAAACTTCCGAATCCACACGAACCCATAATCCCCCGGGCGCGTGCCATGTTGTCACTTTTCCGGCAGAAGGAATAAACGTTTCCGGATTTTCGGCGTTGATGCGACATTCAATCGCAAAACCGTCAAAATGAATATCCTCTTGAGTTAAATTCAAAACGGCGCCGTTGGCGATTCGTATTTGCTCTTGAATAATGTCAATCCCCGTCACCATTTCCGTCACAGGGTGTTCCACCTGAATTCGGGTATTCATTTCCATAAAATAAAATTCCCCGTTTTCATACAAAAATTCAATAGTGCCGACACTGCTGTATCCCAAGTTTTTCATAGCGTTGCACACAACGGAACCGATTTTTTGCCTTTGTTCTTTGTTGAGCGCCGGCGAAGGAGATTCTTCCAAAACCTTTTGATTGTGTCGTTGCAAAGAACAATCTCTTTCCCCTAAATGAACGACATTGCCGTGCGTGTCCGCCAGAACTTGAATTTCAATATGTCTGGGATTTTGCAAATACTTTTCCATATAAACAATATCGTTGGCAAAGTTCGACTTGGCTTCTCGGCGCGCGATAGGATACATTTCTTTTAATTCGTCGTCGTTAAAAGCAATTTTCATTCCTTTGCCGCCACCGCCCGCCGACGCTTTGATAATAATCGGATACCCGATTTCATGCGCCGTTTGAAGCGCTTGTTCAATCGTATCGACACTGCCTTTTGAACCGGGGACTACGGGCAAGCCGGCCTCTATCGCCGATTTTTTGGCGGTGATTTTATCGCCCATCAGGCGTATCATTTTTGGGGTAGGGCCGATAAAGGTCAATCCGTGTTCTTCCACCATTTCCGCAAAGTCGGCGTTTTCGGATAAAAAACCGTATCCGGGGTGAATGGCGTCCGCCCCCGTGATAAGCGCCGCCGAGATAATGGCCGCTTTATTCAAATAGGAATCTTGCGCCAAAGGAGAACCGATGCACACCGCCTCATCAGCCAAACGGACATGCATGGCGTCGGCGTCGGCCGTGGAATGGACGGCGACCGTTTTTATTCCCATTTCATGGCAGGCGCGGTTGATACGCAAAGCAATTTCACCGCGGTTGGCAATTAAAACTTTTTCAAACATTTAAGCCTCTTTTTTGCTTTTTTATTTTTTGAGCGGTCAAAGCCGATAGCTGATGTCCGCCCTCAAAAAATCATTTTTCCTATTGTTACCGGTAAGAACGACGAGTCCTTCTTATACGAATACGAATGTCTGACGGAGACAGATAAATCACGCGATGTAAAACAAAGGTTGATCAAATTCAACGGGTTGTCCGTTGTCGACCAACACTTGTTTGACAATGCCGCTTCTGTCCGCTTTTAAGGGATTGAAGGTTTTCATCGCTTCAATCAGACAAAGAGTTTCTCCTTTTTGCACCGTGTCTCCGGCTTTCACAAAAGATTCCGCGCCGGGTTCCGGACTTAAAAACGCAATGCCGACCATCGGAGAGCGCACAATGTTTTTTTCTTCAAGCGCAGAGACGGAATCACCCTTTGCCGAAGAATCGGAAGAGGGCGTAGAGGCGGACGCTTGCAAAACAGGCGTCTCTTGCGCTTGAGGTGCTTGCATCGGCGGAACAACGGCAAAGACGTGTTCTTTGTCCGATTTCGCCGGCCGTTCCCGAACTAACCGGATACGAACGTCTTTTGTTTCATATTCGACTTCCTGCAGGTTTTTCTTTTTCAATAAATCGGCCAAATCCGTCAGTAAAGTTTTATCCAGATTGCTCATTTTTTATCCTCTCCGTTATGTTAAAAACAGTTAAACATCATATTTTTTTTCTTTATACCTAAAAAGTATTAAAATGGCAAAAGATATTTTTATGACGTTTTAAGTTCTTAATCACCGAAAAATTTGTCGTTTTCGGAATTGTTGCCCAAATTACACCAAAGTTCGTAAGGAATCATTTGCGCGGCGTGCGCCAATTCGTAAACAGAAACGGTGTTTTTATCCTCTTTATCCGATCCCAAAAACCAAGCCGTGTCAAACGGTTTGACATTTTCTATTCCCGTTATGTCTACCAACAGTGTTTCCATACAGACTCGGCCGACAATGTGCGCTTTTTCGCCATGGATAATCAAATGGGCCTTGTTGGACAAAGATCTGGGATAGCCGTTGGCATACCCCAATCCGATAACGGCGATTTTCATACTTTTTTCGGCGGTGAAGGTTCGGTTATAGCTGACGGTTTGTCCGGCTTTCAGTGTGCGGATTTCTAAAACGGGAGCGCTGCCTGTCATCACGGGCTTTAAAAAAGAAGCGAGGCTTTCGTTGCGGCTGCCTTCAAAAGGATTGCCGCCATACAAGCCGAATCCTAAACGGATATAATCAAAAGGAAGGTCTTGGAACGCTAAAGCGCCGGCCGAGTTGGCAAGAGAAGTTTTAAGATAAGGAAAAGATTGATGCAGCTTATCGCAGATTTCCTGAAATAAAGACGCTTGCCTGTTTGAAAATTTATTTTCCAGTTCGTTATCCGAGGCCGCAAAATGCGAAAGAGCCAAAACCGGTTCGATAAAAGGCGTTTTGGAAAGTTGTTCGATAAGAAAAGGAATGTCTTCCTTTGAAAAACCAAAACGCGACATACCCGTGTCAAACTTCAGCGCGATTTTGAAAGGCGTTGTTTGTTGACTGTTATCCGGACAAATCGCCTGCGCCCAGCTTAAAGACAGTTTGTCGTGAATCAACGGAATGATGTTGTGGGTATAGGCTTCTTGCATTTCTTGTTGTGAAAAACAACCAAGGAAGGCCAAAAGCGGCGTCCGTATTTGTTTTTGCCGTAAAGACAAAGCTTCCGCCACGCTGCCCGTTCCCATAAAATCAGGGCGCAGATTTTCTTCCAAATCATTTTCCAAAGCAGATGCGACCCGATAGATGTCGTGTCCATAGGCGTTGGCCTTTATCATCGGGATAATCTTGAGGGGGTGACCGTTTTTCTGTCTTAAAGAGGCGTAAAAACGATAATTGGCGCGTAAAGCGTCCAAATCAATATGTAAACGAACGGTATGGCTCATTTTATTTCTTCTTTTATTCTTTAGTTTTATTCTTTTTTTTGTAATTTTAAAGTTCTTTTTTTCATTCTGATAGGTGGATTTTTCGGTGTTCCTCTTACAAAAGACTGTTTTGTTTCAACAGGTTTTCGATAATGCCGTCTTTTATAAAACAGCGTAATTCTTTATTACCGCTGATAAATTTTTTTTTGATAAAAAGAAAAGGAGCGTCTTCGCTTTTTGTCATCTTTTCCAAAGCAATCAGTCTGTCCGTCTGACCGGTTAAATCAAAACTTTGATACGGCACTTTTAAAGCGTCCAACGCCTGCGCGGCGAAAGCGCTTTCACTTTCCATGGGAAATAAAGGCGTTCCTATCATATAAAGAACGATGGAATTTTCTTTCATTTCCGATTCTAAAATTCCTTGGATTTTTTTATCCATTTTAATCAAGCCTTTTATGCGTTTTTCCGTTGAAAGTTTTCTTGTTTGCCGTTAAGGTAAATCAAGCTTCGGTTTTAATT
>CAVDQP010000043.1:0-8943 GCA_963611245.1 Holdemanella biformis | reverse complement strand
TCTCTTGGAGAATTGATAACTTCTTCTTGCTTTGGCTTTACCGTATTTCTTTCTTTCAACAACACGAGAATCGCGCGTCAGGAAACCGCCTTTGCGCAAAATCGTGTGAAGTTCCGGTTCAAACAAATCCAAGCATTTGCTGATTCCGTGACGCACGGCGCCGGCCTGTCCGGATAATCCGCCGCCTTTCACCGTGCAAACAACATCAAAGCTGCCTTCACGATTCGTCGCCGCAAACGGTTGATTGATAATCATTCTCAAAACGGGCCGCGGGAAATAAGATTCGCACGCCTTGTCATTCACCGTGATATTGCCTTTCCCCGGTTTAATCCAAACACGAGCGACAGCGTCTTTTCTTTTACCGGTTGCATAAGAACGCCCCTGCGCGTCTTTTTTAGGCTGGCGCGGTTCTTTAACAACCGCCGTTTCGCAAGCCACAGTTTCTTTCACCGCGATTTCCGCGTTTTTTAAGTCGCTTAAGGATTTAACTTTTTCTACCATTATGAAGCACTCCTTGTATTCTTACGGTTCATTGAAGCAATATCCAACCGTTCCGGTTTTTGCGCTTCATGCGTATGTTCGGGACCTGCAAAAATGCGCAGTTTTGTCATCTGCTGACGTCCAAGCTTTCCTCTTGTAATCATTCTTTCAACCGCTTTGTAAAGAATTCTTTCCGGATGAGATTCCATCACTTTTTCCGCCGTGACGGATTTAACTCCGCCGATGTAACCGGTATGTTTATGATAAACCTTATCCGTTAATTTTTTACCTGTCAGCTGAATTTTTTCCGCGTTGACAACGACAACATAATCGCCACAATCAATGTTCGGCGTGTAACAGGTTTTATGTTTGCCCCGCAAAATCTTTGAAATAATGGAGGCGGCGCGACCTAAAACGAGGTTTTCGGCATCGACAAGATACCATTTTGCCTCTCTTTGTTCCTTTGTCGCGACAGGTGTATTTTTAATTGCCATATTTTCTCTCTTTGTTATAAAGTAAAACAGTGAACGAAAGGGATTATTGCATAAAAAAACAGAAAGTCAAGCGGAAATTTGCGCTTTTTGAAAGCGGTATTATATTACCGGAACCAAAACTCTTTAAAAACCCGCGATTCTCTTTCATAAAGAGGAAAACTTGACAAACAGCCCTAAAAATGTTATGTAAAAGACGGCGAGAAAATCGGACGGCTGCGTTTTTTTATCTTAAAAAACGAGGAAAGTCCGGGCTTCACGGGAACAGGGTGCCGGCTAACGGCCGGTAAGGGCGACCTTCAGGAAAGTGCCACAGAAAGCAAACCGCCGCCCGTTTTTTGAAAACTTTTTCAAAAGCTTTCAATCATCAAGCGGTAAGGGTGAAAGGGAGCGGTAAAAGCGCCCCGCGTTTCGGGCAACCCAAACGGCATGGCAAACCCCACCCGAAGCAAGACCAAGTGAGCGGTTTCTTTATGCTTGCATAAAGACGACATACGGAGGTCCCGCTCCACCGCAGAGGTAGGTTGCTTGAGGTTTTTAGTAATAAAAATCCTAGATGAATAGCCGTCAAAACAGAACCCGGCTTATAGATTCTCTCGCCATTTCTTTGTTTTTTACCGTTTTTTCTTTCAACCCGCCTTTTTTCAATAAATTTTTTGCCCAAAAACATTTTCCGGCCGGCACTTTTTTCATCATTTTTTCATCAACAGCCATAAAAATCATAAAAGAAAGCGGAAACCCTGATGTCAAGATTTCCGCTTTCCGTTCCCCCCTGTTCTTAATCTTGTTAAGAACAATTATAAAGTAACAGAGAAAAGAACAACCTGCAACTCTTTTTTCTAATTTAAGATGTGCTTTTTAGTCTACATAATCGTAATAATATATTTTTTTCCACCGAAATAACCGTTTTTAAAACAAGAGGCGGATTTCAAAAGAAACCCGCCTTTTCTTATCAAAATCAATTTTCGGCATTTAGTCGACGCGCCGTCTCTTCTATTTGAGAAAAATCAACAGAGGACTGTTCCCCCGTTTTCATATTTTTCAGAACAAACTGATTTTTTTCAGCCTCTTCCGGCGCTAAATACACCGTAAAGGCCGCCCCGCGTTTGTTCGCTTGCGTAAAGAATTTTTTCGGCGCTTGCGCGGACAAAGCCAAATCGCAGTCCACACCTTTTTGAATAAAAGCCGACGCCAACGCCATCGCCTGTTTTTGCAAACTTGAATCAAAATAGCCCAAAACCAACCGAACCGGCGCGAAAGTGGTCGCTCGACCAAATTTTGCAGCGCATAATTCCTCAATCACCACATCGCCGAACCCTAAACCGCAAGCGGGGATATCCTTATCCATCATTTTCAAAAACAGATGATCATACCGACCGCCGCCGAAAATAGCCCGAAACTCTTTTTGACAGTCAAAAGCTTCAAAAACAATTCCTGTATAATACGACAACCCTCGGATAATGGAGGTATTCAGCTTTAAATAAGCAGAAATTCCAAGAGCGTTCGCCTTGTCAAACAACTCTTTCAGCTGCTGCAAACCTTCGTTGTCCTCGGGAACAAACAAAGCCAGCTCATCAATTTTTTTCACTTCAAGGAAACAAAACAACTGACTGATTTGTTTTTCATTCATACCGGCTTCTTTTAGCGAATCGTGTAAAACTTCCGCCGGAATTTTTTCTTTTTTATCAATCAACACCATCAATTCGGCGTGTTTTTCTTCATTCACGCCAATGGAAACCAAATAATCCGACAGCAACGAACGACTGCTGACATACACCTGAAAATCATTGTTATCAAGCCCGAGCAGATTCAAAGCTCTGACGGCCGTAAAAAGCAACCACGCCTCCGCCGACACGCTTTTTTCACCCAAAATGTCGATATTCCATTGAAAGTGTTCTCTTTTACGCCCCTTTGTTGCTCTTTCATACCGGAAACATTGCCCGATAGAATAAATCTTTGCCACGGAAGGAAATTGTTCTTGATTGGCAAAATATACTCTGGCCATGGAAGGTGTTAATTCCGCCCTCAACGCGATGTGACGACCGGACTTATCCTCAAAATCGTAAAGCTGTTCGGAAATTTCTTCCCCCGCTTTGCGTTCAAAAAGCTCATACGAATCGACAACCGGTGTTTCGTAGCGCAAAAAACCGCAAGCTTCGGCGGCTTTTGTAAAAGCGTTCATCAACTTTTGTCTGAAAATCCAATCTTTCGGAAGAAAATCCCGCATACCTCTGGGAGGATTCAAATCAATCTGCGAATTCATTTTTTAATTCCTTTTGTTTTTTCTTTTTTTAGAAAGAAACAGCTTGAAAAGCAAGATTTTTTTATCATTTTGCCCTATCAAGCCCGTTTTGAAAACAGATGCCGCAAAAAATCAAGAAAAATAAAAAGTCTTATCCTTTTGGGGACGAATCGTGTTCGGAACTGTTTAAATCATAGCCGGCCAAAGAAGTTTCACATTCACCGCGCGTTTGTGTGTAAACCGATTCTTTTTTTTCATTAAAAAACACAAAAAGAACACACTTGTTTGTGCGATAAACCCAAGAAGAATAAGGGTTTTCAGTCCGTTTCAGCATCGGTTCCCCCAATTGTGTCAACACTTCAACGGAAGACTTTCCCTGCAAATACCGAAGAGGTTTCGGCCTTTTTAAGTTCATCACAACGGAAAAAGTTTCTGCCGTCTTGTCGGATAAATTTTCCGCACAAGCGGTTAAAAATCCGCAACAGACCATTCCTGCCAAAACAGATAAAAACTTCATCAACTTTATATCCCAAAAAACTTTAGCAATAAGGCGCAAGCATATCACTTTTTTTAAAAATGTCAATTCCGCCGCCGTTGCTTTTTTTTCAAGGTCTCTTTTTTTTCATCGGCCTTTTTGATAAAAACAGGCTTTTTTTTAAGAGTTTCTCAAGAGTCTTTCCGAATCCCAAAAGTCTTTTTGATTTTTTTCGAATCCTAAAAGTCGTTTGGACTCATTTCCTACAACACAGGTTGCGGCGCGAACGAAAACGGCGTCACATCAGGAGGAAGATTATCTTTTACTTTTTGAAGAATCACCGCCTCTTCATCTAAAGAGATAACATCTTCCATTTGTAAAACCAAATCGTCCGATCCTCCGGTAATGTAAGCTTTTAAATAAGCGTCCGCCGGATTACCCCATATCATACGATGCGAATCGTCCGGATAATCGTATTTTTGATACACCAAGTCAAAAAAGACCTTTTGACGTTGATCCCGCACCTGTTGATCACGCGGCGAACTGCCCAAAGAATTGTCCCCTTTGCTGACATACACAATTTTAGAGCAAACATTTCCTTTAAATGGCGTTGTAAAAGACAAAGTCACTTTTTCTTTTGTTTTTTTCTTTTCGAATTGCAGTTCGGAAACATAATACACATTATTTTCTCTTGCCAGACGAATCTTGCAATTTTCCACGGCCCGCAACTGATAGACCCCTTGTTTCCGGCAAGCGACATCATACGGCACCTGTAAAATTTCAGGAATACTGTAAATTTCCCGAGTCAAAGTAAGGCCCTTTTCTTCCGCTACATCGTGCGCGCGTTCCGCCGACATTTTTAAAGAAAAGCCCAAAATATCAAAAGGATAAACATCTGTCACTTTGCCGAACAACGCTTTGTAAGAATCGTCGGCGTCCTCGTCCTGTTCCGTTATTTCTTCTTCATAAACGGCAGGAACAGGTTCCTTTTTCGGCAATTCCGGTTTAGACGCTTTTTCCTTTTTCGGCGTTGAAGGGGACGATAACATTTTCTGTAATTTACTTTGCGGCGTCATTATCTTTTGCGACTGTTGTTTTTCCATCAAATCTTCCGAAGAAGGCAACGTCTGTTGAGTGTCAAAAGGCTCCATTTTTTGTCCGGTTGGGACAGAATCGCCCAAAACAGCGCCGTCCGTTTCTTGTCGGGCGTGATTTTCAAGCGCCTTTTTTTCCTCAGCCGTTAAATCCGGCAACACAGAAAAGTCAAAATCCGCCGCCTGTCCCGTTTGACTTGAAGAAGGGGCGTCTTCTCTTAAAGACACGGAGACCTTGTCTTTGTCAACCGAAGGCGGTTCCAAATTGATTTTCGGCAGTTCTCTGGATCTCGGCTCCGCTTCCTGCGCCGGCAAATCCACCTTAACCGACGGAAAAGGCGGCGGCAAAATTTCCAAAGACGACAAAGGAGCCGCGTTAGACCCGATATACGGCGGCGCTTTTTCTCCCGAAGCCTCTGCCGGCTCTTCATCAAAAGAAAATAAAGGAATATCTACTTCCTGAGCCCTAGAGGGGATCGATGAAATCAGAACGCTCATAAAAAACGGTAAAAAAAACAAAATCAGTTTCATTTATTCTTTCCAAAAAATACTTTCTTGGGTTATTATACCAATTACGATAAAAAAATAAACTAAAAAAAGAAAAGGATGAAGAATGTCTACAATTGAATCTATTTGTGTTTTTTGCGGCGGCTCTGACGGAAACGAACCGATTTTCAAACAAGAAGCTTACCGACTCGGACAACTGTTGGCGAACAACAATATCAAGCTGATTTACGGAGCGGGCGGAACCGGCCTGATGAACGCCGTTTTTCGCGGCACAAAGGATAGAGGCGGGTATGTCATCGGCGTTACCATCAAAAGCCTTTTTGACGTTGAAAAACCGGATATTTCTCAAGAAGAATTAGACGAATTTATGATTTTCAAAAGAATGTCAGATCGTAAAGTTTATATGTGCAAACAAGCCAGCGCCATGTGTATTCTGCCGGGCGGGCTCGGAACTTTGGACGAATTTTTCGAAATTATGACTTTGCGTCAGTTGAAAATCAGCCGACAACCGATTGTGCTTGTCAATATCAACGGCTATTTCAATCCTGTCAAAGTGTTGATCGATTCGTTCATTGAAAAAGGATTTATCAGACCGCAGTTTGCCAATTTATTTAAACTGGTGGACTCGGTTGAAGAGGTTATTCCTTACATAGAACAAGAACTCCGGCAAATTCCGCAAAACGAAGATTAAAAAATAAACGGATTTTTTTTTCAAGGAAAGCTTTAAATGTTTTTAAAAAGAATAATTTTAATTTTCTTTTGTTGCGGACTTTTGATTTCATGCGCGGCCGTTCCGACGGATCCGGTTGCTCGAAAGGAATATGAGGCCACAAACGATCCTTTGGAACCTTTAAACCGAAAAATATTTTCTTTCAATATGACTTTGGACGAATATGTTTTGGAACCCGTAGCCAGAGGCTATCGCTTTATCACGCCGAAAATTGTTCGGACAGGGGTCAGCAATGTTCTTTCGAATTTGTCGGAACCTTTGACCTTTGTCAACAATCTGCTGCAATTTGAATTTCAAAAATCAGTTGAAACTTTCGGCCGGTTTGTTACGAACTCCCTTTTAGGCATCGGAGGCATTTTCGATGTAGCCTCGAACATCGGCGTTCCGTCCAACAAAACAAACTTTTCCGAAACATTCGCCGTCTGGGGATTTGGCGAAGGGCCGTATCTTGTCATACCCTTTTTGGGGTCGGCCAACGTGAGAACCGGCTTTGGCATGATGGCCAGTTTTTTTGACGATCCTTTCTATTATGTCGCAAAAAACAACGATATGAAAGTCTGGTATTACGTTAAAGAAGGCACGCAAATCGTCTCTACAAGAGAAGCAAATTTAGATCTCATCGATTCTTATAAAAAAGATTCTTTGGACTTTTACGCCACCGCGCGAACAATTTTTCAACAAAATCAAAGAAAGTTGACCGAAGGCAATTCCTTAAAAGAAAACACCGCACCCAGCTATGAATTTGATTTTCCGACCGATGAGGAGTTTGACGCGGAATAATCTTCCGGCACAAAAATAAACTATCAACAAAACAAAAAAGGGGAAAAAAATGAAAAAGTTTTTTACATTTATCTTACTGACGGCGTTTCTGCCTTTGGCCGTTTTTGCGTCCGCCGATGAAAAAGCCGTTCTCTTCGTTAAAGAGCTGACGGACAATATCATCACGAATGTTTTGGAATCCAAAGAAAATCAAGAGAAAAAGGAAGCCGATTTCAAAAAGTATTTCACACAAGCGTTGGATCTTCCCTCTATCGGGCGCTTTGTTTTAGGCAGGTATTGGAAAAGCGCCGATAAACAACAAAGAGATGACTTTATTCAGATTTTTATGGACGCAACGACTAAATCATGGGCCGACAGATTTAATCTTTACACAGGGCAACAACTGGAATTTTTGGGATCTCGTTTTATGAACGACAACCCCAATCAGATTTATGTCGACAGTAAAATTATGGATAAAAAATCGCCGGTAGAGGTTATCTGGCGCCTTCAGAAAAAACAAGATTCCTATAAAATTATTGATATTATCATCGAAAATGTCAGTATGGCTCTGACTTATCGAAACGAATACAATGCATTTTTACAATCTCATAACGGCGACATTGCGGCTTTAATCAACCAAATTCGGCAAAAAGGCGCCGACGCGCGAGAAGACAAAATCGATTGAAATCCAAAATGGGTTTGAAAGTCTTGATATTGAAAAGAGCAGAAAATTATTTTTCTGCTTTTTTCTTTGATGTTCGGCTTCAAACAAAAAACGCTTTTTTTCCTTGTTTCAAAAAGTTTTTTCAAACCGTGTTCAACGTTTCGAAATATCCTTGACGCACGGCAGGAATATCCGCACCTGTATAAGAAACTTCCTCCACCCGGGTTACATTTGCCCACAACGGCCCTGTTTGACAAGCGGTAAAAAAAGCGGCTAAAGACGAAGGAGTTCCTTCAACTAAAACTTCCACCTGTCCTGAACGCCGATTACGCACCCAGCCGGACAAAGAAAGTTCCGACGCCTTTTTTCGGCAGAAAGAACGAAAGCCGACGTTTTGCACTCTTCCGAAAATCATCAAGTGCATTTGCATCAAAGAAGTTTCCATACAAAATCCTTTTTCTAAAAAAAGTCGTTTACTTTTTGCCTTTTAAAAAAGACGGTATCGATTTTAACACATCTGTGCCTAATTTTTGAACTTGATGAAGAAGATTCGATTCTTTTTTTGTTTTTTGAACCGACTTCTTCTGATTTTTTTCTTGTTCCGAAGAGTTTTTTTCGCCTTTTAACGCCGTTTGGCAAGGATTCGAATCGTCCATCACCTGCCGCAGAACCTCTTGCCCCACGACAGACCAACCCGACGTCATCACGCCCAAACCGATGGTTGTCAAAGAATTGAGCGCTCCTTTTGTATCAAAGCTGATTTTCGGATTTGAAAAGCTGCCTTTCAACTGAACCAAATTAGAAACCATTCCCGACAATTCCGTTGTTTTTCCCTTTTTGGAAAGAGGAATAAAGCTGATGTCCAATTTTTCTTTTGCCAAAGATAAAGAACCGTCCAACACTAAATTAAACTCCGGTGTTTGAACGGCGACGGTTCCGGGAATTTTTATTTTTCCCTGATGAACGGATAAATTCGCCACCGCGCAGGAAAGCGTTAAAGTCTGTTGTTTTTGAAAATCAAAAGGAATCATCTTTTTTACTAAATCCAAAACACTTCCAACAATCTGATTATTTTTCAAAAACCGGAAAGAAACCTCTTGTCCTGAAAGCAGAAAAGTGCCGTCTAAAGAAGCCATCAAAGACGCCTGTGAATTTCCCTTAGCCTGCAAATCCGCCGACAAAGAAACCGTGCCTGATGCATCTTTTAAAACATCAAAATATCCTTGTTGCAGCTGCATATTTTGCATATCGGCTTTTACTTTAAAGGAAAACTCTTTATTTTCTTTTAACCTCTGTTGACTTTCCACAACAGCGACGGACAGCGTCGTTTTACTTTTCAAAAAATCGGAAGAAATATCCGCCGAAGCTTTTGGAAAATCCAACTTGCCCGCCATTTTCAAAAAGAAAGGGGAGTAACCTTTCGATAAAACAATTTTCTTAAAATCGGCGTTAAAGGTTAAACGGATATTTTCCGGCAAAGAAAAAGGCAAAGCATCGGAAG
>CAVDQP010000042.1:8399-8950 GCA_963611245.1 Holdemanella biformis | reverse complement strand
GGCGGGAGAGGCTTTCTTTTCTCCTTCCGAAGAGGAAGAAAAAAAGTAAATTTCAAGGTCTGAATGAAAACAAAAAAGGTTGAAAATCTGTCTTTAAAACAGTTTTTCGGCCTTTTTTTTGTTCTTTTTTTTATCGGAAAATAAAGTCTTTTTTTTGTGTTTTTTCTTTGTGTTTTTGAATTGTTTTTGATATAATGCCTTATGCTTTTTTTAAGGGCTTGAAATAAAACAAAAAATGTAATTTTAAAATGAGGATGCTATGAAATTTATTGTTGAGCGCACGAATTTACTGAAGTCTTTGGCGCATGTCCAAAGTATCGTTGAACGGCGGCAGACAATCCCTTTGCTGGCGAATGTTCTGTTGGAAACTGCTTCTCGGGGTGAAAAAAGCTCTTTGGTGATGAGGGCGACGGATAATGAAATTGAAATTTCCGAAAATATAGATGTCCAAATTTTAGAAGAAGGAAAAATCACGGTTTCGGCCCATTTGCTTTACGATATTGTGAAAAAATTACCCGAAGGGGCACAGGTGGAACTTTTCGTTGACGAGG
>CAVDQP010000042.1:0-8389 GCA_963611245.1 Holdemanella biformis | reverse complement strand
AATGCAGGTTGTCTCCGGCAAGTCGCGCTTTTCTTTGCCGACGTTGTCTGCCGATGGTTTCCCGTTGATGATGCCGGAAGAATCGGCAAAAGTCTTTACTTTAACAACGGCGGAATTGCAAGGAATGATTGAAAGAACGCAGTTTGCCGTCTCTTACGAAGAAACGCGTTACAATTTAAACGGTATTTATTTTCACGAAGCCGTGAAAGAGGGAAAAGAGGCTCTTTTGAAAGCCGTGGCAACGGACGGTCATCGTTTGGCTTGTGTTGAAATGCCTTTGCCGAAAGGGGCGCAGGGAATGTCCGGCATTATCGTTCCAAGAAAAACAATTGCCGAAATCAACAAGCTGGCAGGTGAAATGATGCAGGATATTCAGGTGTCTATCACACCGAATCAAATACGTTTTGCGTTGGGAAACGCGGTGTTGGCGTCCAGATTGATTGACGGAACTTATCCGGATTACGAACGCGTCATTCCGACAGACAATGATAAAGTTTTGGAAGTCGACGCCGCCGAGCTGACTCGTGTGGTGGATCGTGTGGCGGTTGTGTCCGAAAAAACAAGAGCGGTGAAGTTGCACTTAAAAAGAGGTTCGGTCAAGGTGTTCGCGTCCAATACGGACGAAGGCAGTGCCGAGGACGAAATTGAGGCGTCTTACCAGTGCGAACCTTTGGAAATCGGATTTAATTATCGCTATATGTTGGATATTTTGGCGTTGATTAAAAGCGGCAAGGCTCGTTTCCTGCTGTTGGACAGTTCGTCTCCGGCTTTAATTCAAGATGTGGAAGATTTAAGCGCTCTGTATGTTTTGATGCCGATGCGCGTTTAATGTTGTCAACTTCACCCAAAAAAGGTCGGTTTTGAAAAGCAAGTTGCGGGTTGTTTCAAGCGGAAGGTTCAATAAATAAAACTGTCGGCGCCGGACGGAACAAACGTTGAAATGAAAACGGTCAAAAAACGTGTGGTGGCGGTTGCTCTGTAAAAAAAGAGTGTTTTTTTCGGCAGTTTGTTTGCAACAATGTTGCTCAAGGAGCAAAAAGACCGGTGAAAAGCCTTGAAAAAGGTAAAAAAAGAGAATGAGGAGCTGTTTGAATGGCGAAGCCTTTGGTCAAAAGAGGCGTGAAAAAACTTCGTCTGACGGATTTCAGAAGCTATGAATTTTTGTCTTTAGACTTGGATTCATCTCTGTGTCCTGTTGTGTTGAGCGGAAAAAACGGCGCCGGAAAAACAAATCTTTTGGAGGCGATTTCTTTTTTGGCTCCCGGTCGGGGATTAAGACGCGCGCGGTTGGGCGATGTCGCTCGGCACGTGATGTCGTCGGATTTTTCTCAATCGGCATTGCAGGCAAAATGGCTGTTGACCGGTCAAGGAACTGAAACGGATATCGGATCGGGCGATATGGGCGACACAGTAGATGCGGGCGAGGACGCCGCTTGGATGGGAAAAAATCTTTCCGTGGCTCAAAAACAGGGAAAGGTGATAGAGCTGCCGAAAAGTTGGTCGGTTTACGCGCACCTTTTGACGGAGGTAGGACCTGTGGAGGTCGGAACGGGAATGTTGCCTTTTGCCGGAAAAAGAAGCGTGAAAATTAACGGGCAACCTGTTCGTTCTCAGGCGGATTTAGGGGAATGTTTAAGCGTTTTATGGTTGACGCCGACCATGGATAGGCTGTTTTGTTCGGATCCCTCGTCCCGCCGTCATTTTTTGGACAGGTTGGTTCAGTCGTTTGATCCTTTGCACGCGGTGCGGTCGACGGATTACGCTCATGCGTTGAAACAGTGGGGTTGCCTTTTGAAAGAAGGGCGGTGGAACGAAAGCTGGTTGTCTTCTTTGGAAGAAATTATGGCGTTGAACGGCGTTGCGATTTGCGCCGCCAGAAAGGATATTGTGGCGCGGTTGAGCGGTTTTTTGGCACAAGGCGATGACGAACATATTTTCCCTCAAGCACACATTCAGTTAAAAGGTGTGTTGGAAAGCGCTTTGGATACGATGCCGGCTTTGCAGGTAGAGGAATTTTTTAAGGAAAAAATAAAAGCCGGTCGGCGCCTTTACGCGGACGGCGGAAATTTTTCGGGGCCTCATACTTCCGACTTTTCCGTCTGTTATCGTGAAAAAAATATGGACGCGGCGCTTTGTTCCACCGGCGAGCAAAAAGCATTGCTGATTTCGATTATTTTGGCGCAGACGCGGGCGCAAATGAAGGAAAAAGGCGTCTGTCCCATGCTTTTGTTGGACGAGGTAACGGCTCATCTGGACAAAACAAGGCAAGAAGCTTTGTTGGAAATATTGCAAAAAATGCCGGCGCAGGTTTGGTTGACGGGGACAGATGTTTCCGTGTTTCAGCCTTTGGAAGGAAAGGCGCAGTTTTTTAATATTGAAAATTCGGAGGCTTTTGCTTTAACGGCGGCCGCTTGAGACACCTTGGAAAAAACAAAAAAAGACATTCGGCAAGGGAGTATAAATGAAAAAGCGGTTTGATGAAAATTTATTAAAAATGACAGGTTTTGATTTAAGTTTTAGGTAAGGAAGGAAACAAATGACAACGGAAGAAATAATCAATGAAGCGAGTGACGCTTACAATTCCAGTTCCATTAAAGTGTTAAAAGGATTGGAGGCGGTGCGTAAACGTCCCGGAATGTATATCGGCGATACCGATGACGGCACAGGGCTTCATCACATGGTGTATGAAGTTGTGGATAACTCTATTGACGAGGCGTTGGCGGGATATTGCGACAGGATTGACATTACTTTAAATGCGGACGGTTCTGTTTCCGTGCAAGATAACGGACGCGGCATTCCGGTGGATATCCACCCGACGGAAGGCGTTTCCGCGGCGGAAGTGATTATGACTCAGTTGCACGCGGGCGGTAAGTTCGATCAAAATTCTTATAAGATTTCCGGCGGGTTGCATGGTGTCGGTGTTTCTGTTGTCAACGCGTTGTCTTCCAGATTGGATTTGACTATTTGGCGCAACGGGCAGGAACATTATATCCAGTTTAAAGACGGCGTGGCGGTGGCGCCTTTGAAAGTGGTGGCCGACGCGCCGCATAAGCACGGAACTTTGGTGCGCTTTTGGGCGTCCGAGGAAACATTTAAAAATATTGAGTTCAGTTTTGAAACTTTGGAACATCGTTTAAGAGAATTGGCGTTTTTAAATTCCGGCGTTTGTTTGTATTTGATTGACGAAAGAACCAGCGATCGTAAAGAAGTCAAACTCCATTACGAAGGCGGTATTTTGGAATTTGTGAAGTTTTTGGACAGATCAAAAACGTCTTTGCACGACTTGCCGTTCTGCGTCACGGGCGAAAAAGACGGAATCGTTGTGGAAGCCGCTTTGGAATGGACGGACGGGTATCACGAAACGTGTTTATGTTTTACGAATAATATTCCGCAACGGGACGGCGGAACGCATTTGGCCGGTTTTCGCGCGGCGTTGACTCGAACGATTAACAATTACGCGATGGAAGCGGGCATTACCAAAAAAGAAAAAGTGGAATTAAACGGCGAAGATATGCGGGAAGGATTGACATGCGTGTTGTCGGTCAAAGTGCCGGATCCGAAATTTTCGTCCCAGACAAAAGATAAGCTGGTGTCGTCGGAAGTGCGTCCCGTTGTGGAAGGCGTTGTGTCCGACAAACTGGAACAATGGTTGGAAGAACATCCGGCGGAAGCGCGTCGGATTATCGGTAAAGTGGTGGAAGCCGCCGCCGCCAGAGAGGCCGCTCGAAAGGCACGGGAATTGACGCGGCGCAAAGGGGCGTTGGATATGGCCTCTTTACCTGGAAAATTGGCGGATTGTCAGGAAAAAGATCCGGCGTTGTCCGAAATCTTTATTGTTGAGGGAGATTCCGCCGGCGGTTCCGCCAAACAGGGACGGCATCGGGCGACGCAAGCGATTTTGCCTTTGCGAGGCAAAATTTTGAATGTGGAAAAGGCGCGCTTTGATCGAATGCTATCTTCTCAGGAAATCGGCACTATGGTGACGGCTTTCGGCACGGGGATAGGACGAGACGATTTTAACGCGGATAAGTGCCGGTATCATAAGATTATTATTATGACCGATGCGGATGTGGACGGCGCGCATATTCGAACTTTGTTGTTGACTTTCTTTTTCCGTCAAATGCCGGAGCTTATTCAAAGAGGCTATATTTACATTGCTCAACCGCCTCTTTACAGGGCAAAACGCGGCAATTCCGAAGTGTATCTGAAAGATGATGCGTCTTTGGAAGAATATCTGATTAACTTTGGCACGCAGGACGCTGTGTTAATCACGGGCGACGGTGAACAGATAGCCGGTTCCGATTTGATTGAACGGGTGAAACAATCAAAAGAGGCGCGCGATTTGATTTACAATCTGTCGCATCATGTGCCGGCGTATATTGTGGAACAAATGGCGATTGCGGGGATGTTTTCTTCTCAAAAGGTGTATGATGATTCTTTCACGGATCGTCTGGATTCTTTGGAAGAAGAATACGAACGCGGCTGGAAATGCTCTTATGACGAGGAAAAAGGATATGAATTTTCTCGCACGTTAAGAAGCGTGACGGAAACTTATTGCATGGATAAAATCGCTTTAAACAGCATGGAGGCCAGAAAACTCGGCGATATGAAAAATGATTTGCAAGGGTTTTATATGAAACCGGCCGTTCTTAAAACAAAAGACGGAGATGTTGTGATTAAAGGGCCTGTTTCTTTAATCGAGGCGATTGACACCGCCGGCAAAAAAGGCATCGCTATTCAACGTTACAAAGGATTGGGCGAAATGAATCCGGAACAGTTGTGGGAAACAACTTTGGATCCCGAAGCGCGGCATCTTCTTCAGGTTCGGGTGGATCATCTGGACGAAGCGGATCAGGTGTTCTCGACTTTGATGGGCGATGTTGTGGAACCCAGAAGAGACTTTATTCAGGATAACGCTTTGAAAGTGATGAACTTGGATATCTGATTGTAAAACAATCAAAGAAGTGTTTTTTATAAGAAGTTTTATAGAAAAAGTAGGAAAAAGGCGTCGTTTTTGAAGGGCGCCTTTCTTCTAATTTTAAAAGCCCTCTTTTATTTAAGAGTTGACAAATATCACAAAAAGAGGTAGTCTGTAAAAAATAGATAAGTGTATCCGGAGGAAAAAATTATGACGTTCTCTTCTTTCAAAAAAGGTCTTTCTATTTGTTTGATTCTGTCTTTGGGATTGGTGCTTCCGATGGAACAGGCTTTGGCGGCCAGACAAGCAAGTTTGTTGGAACAGTTGGCGGCGAAAAGAAAGGCTGAAAGAGCGGCTCGAAAAGAAAAAGAGACGCAAAATGCTCAGACAAATGCTTCTTCCGGTCAAGAAAGTTCAAAAGACAACAAGGATAAAAAATCAACTACAACGGTGTCGGGTAGTTTTAAAACCGGCAGTGACGGGAATACGTCCGGTTCGTTAAATGTAACAAATGAAACAAAATGGAATGAAAATACCTCGACAAGCACTTCCGGAAGATTGAAAGCTTCCGGTAACGGAAATGTGTCGGGTTCCGTCGCGTCGGCAACAAATTTCAAAACAAACCGCGGCGACGCGTCTGTCAAAAACAGCGGCAGCATCAAAATGACAAAGGACGGAAAAATTTCCGGTTCCGCCAAATCGTCCGGCAGTATGAAGTTAACGGATAAATTGGGATTGAGCGGTGGTTTGGGGTTGAAATTCAATCAAGACGGCACCATCTCCGTCAATTCAAATTTGGCTTTAAAAGGGGCAAACGGACAAAGTGTCAAATTAAATGTCGGCTTTAATTCCGACGGTTCCGTTTCGGCGAATGTCGGCGGCAATATGAAAGTCGGCGATGCTAAAATCGGTGGTGATGTCGGGTTGAAAGTCGGCAAAGACGGCAAAGTGGATACGACGGTCGGTGCCAGTTCCGCGATAAAAGTCGGCAGCGGAACGGTAAATGTCGGCGGTAAGGCGGGATTCGGCAGTTCCGGTACTTCTTGGAGCGCGAATGCCGGCGGTTCCGGAAAACTCGGCAAAGCTTCGAAATTGGGCGCCAATATTAAAATCGGTCAAGGAAAAGACGGCAAATTGAAAACTTCCGTCGGGACTTCCGGCAGCACGGAAATTGCCGGTGTGAAAATGAACGCCGGCACAAAAGTCAAAATGGAAGGGGCTCAGGTTGTTTCCACAAGCACAAGTGCCGGCATGTCGGCCAAGATTTCCGATAATGTCAGTATCGGGACCGGCGGCAGTGTTAAGACAAACAGTTCCGGTCAGGTGTCTGTCTCTTCTAAAACAACGGGTTCCTTTGCGGGACAACAATTGACGGCAAAAAGCGGCGCTTCTTTCCAAGACGGGCAGAGAACTTCTTCTTACGCGAGTATGAGCGGAAAGTTCAATGTCGGCGGAGCGAAGATAAACGCAGATGTCGGGCAAACACGAGATGCGTCCGGCAATGTAAAACAGACTGTCGGGGCGTCCACAAATGTTAAAATCGGACAATCTCAAATCGGTGCCGGCGGCCGGGTCAATTTGGCAAACGGGCAAGTGACTTCCACGAACTCTTCTTTATCCGGCAGCACAAAATTGGCGGGTTTGAATTTAAAAGGTTCCGTCGGGGTTTCTACAAATAAAGACGGAAAGGTTGTGACAAATATCCGTTCCGGTGTTTCCGGCGACAATTGGAACACAAATGCCGGTGTGAAATTTGATAACAAAGGAAATGTTTCCAGCAGTATTAAGGCTTCCGGAAATGTCGGAAATACGCGCTTGGGCGGCGGATTAACCGTTGCCAAAGATTCCGCCGGCAATGTCACAACGGGAACGATGGCTTCCGTTCGCGGACAGCATGCGAATATTTCCGGCGCGATGGCGACAAAAAATAATGAAATTACTTCCGCTTCTGTGAGAGGCGGGCTGAAAGGTCAGGTAACGGACAAAACGTCCGCCAATGTCAACGCGGGTGTCGCTTGGAGAAACGGCAAAGTGGCCTCTTATGATGTCGGTGGCGGCACAACGACAAAGACGGCCGACGGAAAAAAAATCGCGACCAATGTCGGGGATAACGTGCGCTATAATTCTCAAGGCGTGGCAACACATAATATTTCTTCCTCCGTCAGCGGCAGTTCCAAAAAAGGAAATCTTGGTTTGAACGGCAATATGAAAGTTCGCGAGGGTGAAGGAATTGTCAGCGCCGGTGTGAACACGTCCGGTTCGACTAAAGTTTCGGATAATGTGAATTTGGGCGGAAATCTGGGGTATAAGATTAAAAAAGGCGCCGACGGCAATTTTGATCATACGGTTTCCGGCGGAACAAAGGTTTCTTCCAAAGACGGTTGGAGTCAGGCGGCGAGGGCTAAAGTCGGTTTTGATGAACAAGGCGTAAATTCTTTAAACACAAAATATTCCGGTTCTCAAAAAGTCAGCGACTCTGTGACTGTCAGCCAAAGCGCAGGTTACGGATTTTATAAAGACAATAAAGGCGAATTGGTTCATCAGGTGGACGCCGGTTTGGGCGTAAAACACAAGGGAGAATCTTCCAGCAGTTCCGCGAAAATTGCCGGCGGATTGGATATAAAACAAAACGAAGGCATTGTCGGACACAGAGCCAGCTCTTCCTCAACGGTCAAAGTGGGCGATAATAAGTTTTCTCAAGATTCCGGTTATTCGACTCGGACGAACAAAAACGGCGAAAAAATCACAACGGTGTATGCAAATGCCGGAGCGTCGGGCGAAAATTATGATGTCAATGCCGGTACTCAAGTTAAAATGGACGACAGCGGTCATGTTTTGTCTTCCAAAACAAAGGCAAACACCGGAGTTACTTTGGCTGACGGAACAAATCTGAATGCTTCCTCGCAGGTAAAGACAAAAGGGGATTATGTAGAACGCACGACAACAGCCGGAATAGATGCGGAAAATTGGGGCGGTAAAATTGGTTATTCCGCCGATTCGGAAGGAAACTCTTCCGCGGCGATGTTGGCCGATGCCACTGTTGACGGCAATACGGTGACTTTGGGCGGACAAGTGGACAAGAAAGAAGGCGAAGTGACATCGCGTCAAACTTATGGGGCGCTTGAAGGCGAAAATTATTCCGTTTCTTCATCAACGATTCGAGATGGCGAAGGCAATATTCAACAAACGACGCAAACGGCCGAGTTGGACGCCGGAGACAATGTGACTGTCGGTATGGCGTCTACACAAACCTTTGATGAAAACGGTGAAAGCACCCGAGATTTGGAAACGTATCAAAAAGTTTACGGCAATGCCGGTGCCGTTACGAACAGAACGTATACTGATGATGTGAGTAATATGCAAGATACGGATTACCAGACGGGTGGAGATTTTTCCGTAACGTTCTAAACTGTTTTTTTAATAAAGCCCTCTTTTTAAGTAAAAGGGGGCTTTTTGTAATCGGTGTTCAAG
>CAVDQP010000041.1:4245-9105 GCA_963611245.1 Holdemanella biformis | reverse complement strand
TATAAGAAGAATCCGGCAACCATTCTTTAAGTTGTTCGGGAGACGCTTGCAAATATTCGGGCGTTCCTTTGTTCAGAAGTATTTTATAATCCGCCGCCCCGAAATCAATTCCGGCGCACGGGTTGTCATTTGCTTGCAAATCGGACAAACAGGCGGTATAAATAAAAAAAGCGACTAAACAAAACAGATATTTTTTCATCTCTTTACAATACGGGGATTATCCTTGAAAGTAAAATAAAAAAAGAGTGAAAAAACGAAGTTTTTGTCGGCTTGAAGTCTGTCTTTTTAATAAAGAAAAGGAAAATAAATGCAAAAAATCGCAACATGGAACGTGGCGTCTGTTCGTTCAAGAATGGAAGGATTATCCGTCTGGTTGGAAAAAACGGCGCCGGATATTGTTTTTCTTCAAGAAATTAAAGCAACTGACGAGACTTTCCCGTTTTTGGAAATAAAAGGATTGGGATACAACGCTCTTATCCGCGGGCAAAAATCGTATAACGGCGTGGCGGTTTTATCAAAAGAACCTTTGGAAAAGGTTATGGAAAATCTGCCGAATATGCGTGAAGAAGCCAGATATTTGGAAGTCCGAGATAAAGAAGGCGTTCATTATATCAGCGTGTATGTGCCGAACGGCAATCCTTCCGAAAAAAATCCGCAGGATACTTCAAAGCTGGACTATAAGTTGCAGTTTATGGAAGAGTTGCTTCATCGGGTGCAAACATTGCTTGCCGAAAGGATTCCTTTTGTGTTGGGCGGCGATTTCAACGTGATTGCGCAAAAGACAGATGTTTATAATCCGAAAGCTTTTGAAGACAACGCTTTGATGTTGCCTTGCGTGCAGAGGGCGTTGCGTAAAATAGAATTTTCCGGCGTGACGAATGCGTTACGTTTGTTGCATTCGGAACCGTTTTTATACTCTTTTTGGGATTATCGATTCGGCGCTTGGGAAAAAAATATGGGGATATTGTTAGATGTTTTGTATCTTTCCCCGATTTTGGCCGATAAGCTTCAATCGTCCGGCGTCGATTCTTTTACCCGAGAAATGCCCAATCCGTCCGACCATGCGCCTGTTTGGTGTTTGCTTCAAAAATGAAGAAAAAACAGGCGGTCATGAAGGAAAGCAAGCGGTCAATTTTTATTCTTGCTTGTTGGCGGTTTCCTGTTGAGGCAACCTGCGACGGATTTTTTCCGTTTTTTCACAAAAAGCGGCGTTGATTTCTTCGTCCGTTAAGCCGTAAATTATCTTCAATTGTTCCAAAGTAATCAAGACATCAACGAATTCTTCCAAAATATCGTCCCGATTATTTTTTCCGCGATTGATGTTTTTAAGCAACGCTTTCGTCAATTCGGACATTTCTTCCACGGCAATCAGAATTTGCACATTGGTTCCCCATGTTTGCAGGGCTTTTTGTAAAATTTGTTTTTGTTCGTTGGTCATTTTTTCTTTCCTTATAAAACGTCAGAGGAGGGAACATCTTTTGCCTTGTTTGTCAAGTCGGTTTGGTGCAGAAAATCTTCCAAAACTTTCAAAGAATTTTCCATGAGGGCTTTTCTGAAACTACCGGCAAGAGGGGTTCCTTTGTATAATCCCATCAGATGACGGGTGATGTAAAGAGGTTTTTGCGGTCTTTGATTGCAAGCATACTCTATCATATGACGAAGAATGTCGGCTCTGGACAAAACGGGGTGAAAATCTTGATAATAGACGGCGTCCGCGTCGGCAAACGAATATGGATCGCCGTAAGCTGCGCGGCCTATCATAACGCCGTCTGCAAAAGGCAGGTGTGTTTTTATGTCTTTAAAAGTGATATTCCCGTTGATAATGACCGGCAAACAAGGAAAAGTATCTTTTAGTTCCTTTTTTAATTGATAAACGGCTGCATAGTCCAAAGGTAATTTCGCTCGGTTATCTTTGGGCGAAAAGTTCTTTTTAAGCACGGCTTGTCTGGCGTGAACAATCAGTCCGTCGGCGCCCGCTCTCGCGCACAGAAAAGCAAAACGGCGCATATCTTCGTAAGGCTGTTCACTGCCAGCCAGACAGATTCGCGTTTTCACACTGACAGGCAGAGAAGAGGCGTCTTTTAAAGCCATAACACAGTCGGCCACTTTTTCGGGCTCTTTCATTAAACAAGCGCCCCAACCTCCTTTTTGAACGGCGTCGGACGGACAGCCGGCGTTGAGGTTAATCCCTTGATACCCGAAGGATTCGGCAATTTGTGCGGCTTGTTTCATTTTGAAAGGGTCGGAACCTCCGATTTGCAAAACAAGAGGGGATTCGCAAGGAAAAAAAGACAAAAGTTTTTCTCTGTCGCCTCGCAAAACGGCCTCTAAAGCAATCATTTCCGTATAAAGCAACGTATGCCTGCAAATCAGACGCATCATAAAGCGAAAGTGTCTGTCCGTCCAATCCAACATCGGTGCTATGGACAGACGGTTGGCATAAAAAGAGGCGCAAGAGGTATGCTCTGAAGAGTTTTTAACCATTTTTTATCCTTTATTTCCTTTGATTATACGGAACAGGCGTTCAAAAGTCCACGGGAAAGATTTTTAAAAGATTTTGCATTCAACGGATAATCATATATGATAAGAACGCATCAACATCAAATTCGTTTTGAAACGAAAGGAACATATTTTGAAATATTTACCGGATACAGAGATTATAAAAGAGATTGAAACATCAGGTAACCTCCGGCTACGGGGATCCGTTCTCTGTTTTGGGTATGCATGAAGAAACGGACGGCAGCCTGTCGATTCGCGCTTTTCTTCCCAACGCCGAACGGGTTGAAGTGCAACAGATTGATTTTTCCTCCGGCCGAATCGCAGGCGCGGTCGGCTGTATGGAAAAGATTTCTTCCGGCGGTTTATTTCAAATGAATTGTCCTCAAGGGACGCCTTTTTTTAATTATCTGCTGAAAGTGACTTTTAAAGGCGGCAGCTGTGGCTGTGTGACGGATCCTTACCAATTTTTACCCGTTTTAAGCACAGACGATGTTTTTTTGATTGGGGAAGGAACGCAAAAAAATCTGTATGAAAAACTGGGAGCACATATCAGATGTCATCAAGGCGTCAACGGCGTTCATTTTGCTGTTTGGGCGCCCAATGCCCGCAGGGTCAGCGTGGTAGGTCCTTTTAATGAATGGGACGGAAGGCGTTGCGTGATGCGCCCGTTGGGCACCTCCGGCGTGTGGGAGATTTTTATTCCGGACTTAAAAGCCGGAGAGCTTTATAAATATGAAATTATCAATAAGGACGGTCTGCCGATGCCGCTTAAAAGCGATCCTGTCGGCTTTTTTCAAGAGGTTCGGCCACAGAATGCTTCCATTGTTTATGATTTGTCCTTGTATCGGTGGCATGATGAAAATTGGATAAAAGAAGGACGCCGACGCGCCAACGCTTTGACGGCGCCTGTCAGCATTTACGAGGTTCATTTGGGATCTTGGCGGTTTAACGTGGAGGAAAAACGTCCGTTAACTTACAGAGAAATGGCGGAACAGTTGCCTTCTTACGTGAAAAAAATGGGCTTTACGCATGTGGAATTTTTGCCTGTGACGGAACACCCGTTTGACGGTTCTTGGGGGTATCAGGTTATTGGTCTATATGCGCCGACAAGCCGATACGGCACGCCGGACGATTTTAAATCGTTGGTGGAGGCGTTGCATAATGAAGGCATCGGCGTGATTATCGATTGGGTGCCGGCTCATTTTCCGAAAGACGCCAACGGATTGAGTTTTTTCGACGGTACGGCGTTGTATGAACATGAAGATATCCGCAAAGGGGAACACTTGGGTTGGGGAACAAAAGTGTATAATTACGGACGAAGTGAAGTATCCAACTTTTTGTTGTCCAGCGCTTTGTTTTGGATACGGGAATATCATGTGGACGGTATCAGAGTCGACGCGGTGGCATCTATGCTGTATTTGGATTATGACCGAGAGGCCGGACAATGGTTACCGAATAAATACGGCGGACGGGAAAATATCGAGGCGATTGCTTTTTTGCGCAGGTTTAATGACTGGGTGGCTGATGAAAAAGCGGACGTTGTGACTTTTGCCGAAGAATCAACGGCTTGGCCGATGGTTTCAAGACCGACGTATTTGGGCGGATTGGGCTTTACCTTTAAGTGGAACATGGGGTGGATGCATGATACTTTGCAGTATATGCACCGTGATCCGATTGCCCGAAAATATCATCAAAACGAAATCACTTTCAGCTTTGTGTATGCTTTTTCCGAAAATTTTGTTTTGCCTTTATCGCATGATGAAGTTGTGCATGGCAAAGGGCCTTTGATTGACAAAATGCCGGGGGATTGGTGGCAAAAAAGGGCAAATTTGCGCGCGTATCTGGCGTTTATGTATGCTCACCCGGGGAAAAAGTTGCTTTTTATGGGGGGAGAGTTCGGACAAACCACGGAATGGCACTATGACCAAAGTTTGTGCTGGCATTTGTTGGAAAATCCGGAACATCGCCGGATTCAACAGCTGACGGCGGATTTAAATCGGTTGTATAAAGAAGAATCGTTTTTGGCTGAGTTGGATTTTTCTCCGGAAGGTTTTGAATGGATTGACGGGTCCGACGTGGATAATTCCGTCGTCTCATTTATGCGCAAAGGAAAAAACAAAGACGAAATTTTAATGGTTGTTTGCAATTTTACGCCGGTTGTGCGAACGAATTATCAAGTGGGAACGAACACGGCCGGCGTGTATGAGGAAATCCTCAACACCGACGATGCCAAATACGGCGGCAGCGGTGTGGTCAATTTAGGTCCTTTGCCGACAAAAGAACCGGGGTGGAATTTTAAAAAATACGCTTTGAATCTGACGTTGCCGCCCTTGGCTGTGATTTTTTTGCGGTTCAGACAAA
>CAVDQP010000041.1:1698-4235 GCA_963611245.1 Holdemanella biformis | reverse complement strand
GCCCGAAAACGTTTCGGAAAAAAGCAAAGCTTTTTCAGAGGAAAAAGAGCCGGATGCAAAACCTGTCGGAGTGCGGTTTTCCATTATTCGCAGTTGAAAAACAAAAAAGGACGCCGCGGGCCGCGGACGGTTGAAATCCTTTCTGTTGAATTCAAAAATATGAAGCAATTATCAAAGAGGCAAAAGTATGCGTGATGAATTAAAAATATCTTCCGGAACTCCGTTTCCCTTAGGGGCGACATTTGACGGAAAAGGGACGAACTTTGCGTTGTTTTCCTCTTGCGCGCAAAAGGTGATGCTGTGCCTTTTTGATGAAAAAGGCGAGGAAACTCAAAGAATTGTGATGCCCGAATATACCAATGAAGTTTTTCATGTGTATGTGTATGGCGTTATGCCGGGGCAACGATACGGATATCGTGTGTTCGGAGAATATGCACCGGAAAGAGGGTTGCGCTTTAACCATAATAAGCTTTTGATTGATCCGTATGCAAAAGCGTTGACCGGTCCCGTTGTTTTTCATGAAACAATGTTGGGATACCGGCAAGGCAGCGGAGATACGTCTTTTGATCGACGAAACAGTGCCCCTTTTATGCCGAAGTGTCTTGTTGTCGACGACGAGGAAAGTGCTTGGAAAAAACCGCAAATCCCGTGGGAAGACACTATTATTTATGAAACGCATCTTAAAGGCTTTACAAAGCTTTTGGAACAGATACCCGCCGAACACAGAGGTTCTTTTGCGGGCATGGCCGCGCCTCAGGCGGTGGAGTATTTAAAATCTTTGGGGATTACGGCTGTGGAGTTGTTGCCGGTCGCTTCCTTTTTCACGTCCGGTGTTTTAAAAGAAAAAGGATTGACGAATTATTGGGGGTATGATCCGATTGCGTTTATGGCGCCTCAAGCGTCGTATTTGTCAACCGGCCGATTGGACGAAGTTAAAACGATGGTGCGCGTGTTGCATGAAGCGAATATCGAGGTTCTGTTGGACGTGGTTTTTAACCACACGGGAGAAGGCAATCAGGACGGACCTACTCTCATCTTCAGAGGAATCGACAACAGTGTGTATTATCGTTTGGATAAAAATCCACGGTATTATTATGACACAACGGGGTGCGGTGCGTCCTTTAACGTGGATCACCCGCGTGTGCTGCAACTGGTGACGGATTCATTGCGTTATTGGTCGGAAACCATGGGCGTCGACGGATTCAGATTTGATTTGGCGGTGACAAACGCGCGCAATGAACACAACGAATTCAGTTGGCGTTCGAATTTTATTTCTTCTTTGCAACAAGACCCTGTTTTGCAAAAGGTAAAACTTATCGCCGAGCCGTGGGATTTGGGACAAAACGGGTATAAAACAGGCTATTTTCCAGCCGGTTGGGGTGAATGGAACGATAAGTATCGGGATACGGTCCGGCGTTTTTTAAAAGGCGATGAACGCGAGGCGTCTCAATTCGCTTCCCGTATCGCCGGTTCGTCCGATTTATATGCCAAACAGGGGCGTCGTCCTTGGAGCAGTATCAATTTTATCACGGCGCATGACGGATTTACCTTGCGCGATTTGGTCAGCTACAATGAAAAACATAACGAGGCGAATCTGGAAGAAAATCGAGACGGCACCAATTCAAATTGGAGCTGGAACGGCGGCGAAGAAGGGCCGACCGAAAATCCGGATCTGGAAAAACAACGGTTGAAACGGGCGCAATCGTTTATGGTCGCGTTGCTTTTGTCCAAAGGAACGCCGATGATTTTAAGCGCCGATGAAGTGTGGCATACGCAAAGGGGCAATAACAACGCTTATTGTCAAGATAACGAGATGTCTTGGTTCCCTTGGAATGCTTTGACCCATGAATCTCAAGAGATGCTGGAATTCGTCCGTAAATTGATTTCTTTGCGCAAAAAAACGGCGTCTTTTCATCAAGGGACGTTTTTTACCGGAAAGTATATCGGACGGACTTTAATGAAAGATGTGATGTGGATTTCTCCGGAAGGAAGGGAAATGATGTCCGACGATTGGAACAGATCGTCGTCTTCCTGTTTGGGGTTGATGGTGAATTTGGGCGAAAAAGGCAGCATCAACCGCCATTATCTGTTGATTTTCAACGCGACGGAAGAAAAAAAGATTTGGAAAATGCCGGAAATAAAGGAACTGTCTTGGAAAGTTTTGTTGCAGACGGGTGTAGAACCTGAAACGGAAAAGGTTTTTACCTCCGCAGATGAAATACAAGTGCCGAGCTGGTCTACGCTGATTATGTTTTCGGACAGTGAAATCGTTGATGAATTTTATTACTTTAAACCTTCCAGCCGTCCGGAAAAAGGAATTTGTTTACCGGTGGCGCGTCATGCGACCGCGCAAGAGCTTGACGGTATGGATTTTATGGTATACGGGCCTTTGGGGCCTGTGTCGGACAGTGAAGATTTGGACGAATGCTGACAAAATGAAAAAAGGGGCGCCGCGATGGACAGGTGGGAAGAATGTATTGAAGCTTTATCGGATAAACTGGGGATTTTAAAAGAGTTTACCGATTATCAGACGCAAA
>CAVDQP010000041.1:0-1688 GCA_963611245.1 Holdemanella biformis | reverse complement strand
CGGATAGGCAGGTAAAAAAAGTTCTCTTAAAAGTATTGGGGTATCCGGCGGATTCTTTAAAATCGGCTCAAGACAGTCTATCCCGTTTGGAGGCAGACGAGTGGCGTTTTTTTATCCCTCCTGTTTTGGTGTTGAAAGACGGACAATTGGGAGAGCTGTTCGGACAGAAAGGTTTTTTTCTGCCGGTGGTTGTGGAACAAACCGAGACGCATTTTCCTTTGAAAGGCGTTTTAACTTTGGAAACGGGCGAGTCGGAGTTATTCGATTTTCGGCTGGATTTTAAAGAAGAGGCCTCTTTCTTTTTGGAAGGAAAAACCTATCTTCGGTATAAAATTTTTATTCCGCGGCAACTTCCTTGGGGGTATCATCGCTTTTCTTTTGAGTTTGAAGGGCAACAATCTCCGAGCGGGCGGACAACTCAAATCGTGATGGCTCCTTCGGCTTGTTATGTTCCCGATTCCTTAAAAGACGGAAAAACGTTCGGTGTGCCGTTGCAGTTATACGCCATGCGTTCGGATTCCAACTGGGGCATCGGAGATTTTAAGGATTTAAGAGACTTTGCGTTTTTGGCACATCAAAAAGGGGCGGGCTTGGTCGGTGTGAATCCGCTGTCCGCTTTGTTTTTGGACGAACCGGCGCAAGCCAGTCCGTATTACGCGTCGCATCGAATGTTGTTAAATCCTTTGTATATTTGCGTGCCGGAGGTGGAAGAATTTTCCAAAAGCGATGAGGCGCAAAATCTTGTCCGTTCCGATTTATTTCAAGAAAAACTGCAAAAATGCCGCGAGTCGGAAAAGGTTTTGTATGAAGAAGTCGCCGATCTGAAAGAAAAAGTTTTAAGAGTATTGTTTGAAGAATTTTGGCGTCAAAATGCTCAAAAGGACGCCGATTTTTCCTCTTCGGAAAGGGGACGGCGCTTTAGGACTTTTTGCGAACAGAAAAAAGAAGATTTAACGGCGTATGCGTTATATCAGGCGGCGTGTCTTGAAATGGGAAAAAAAGAGGCGGAAAAATTTTTGGCGTCGTCTAAAAAGACAAAAGACTTTTTGAAAAAACGAAAAAAAGAAATTCTCTATTTTGAATTTCTGCAATTTTTGGCGTTCGAGCAGCTGGCTTGCGTGTGTCGGGAATTAAATGAAAAATCTGAAGGAAAAACAGGGCTTTATATGGATATCGCCGTGGGAACGGCCGGACAAAGCGCGGAAGTTTACGGTCATTCGGATTTATATATGAAAGGCGTTTCCATAGGTTCTCCGCCGGACTTTTTCAATATTCGGGGGCAAGATTGGGGATTGGCGCCGATAAATCCTTTGCGGTTGAGGCAAACGGGATTTCTGTTTATGCGCCGGTTGTTTTCCGAGTATATGTCTTATGCGAAAGCGGTGCGGTTGGATCATGTCTTTTCTTTGGAAAGATTGTTTTTGCAATCGCCGAACAAAAAAGGCGGCGCGTATTTGAAATATCCTTTTTATGAATTGTCCGGCATTTTGGCGTTGGAATCGCATCGTCATCAGTGTTTGGTTATCGGGGAAGATTTGGGAACTTCTCCGGAAGGGTTCTTTGATAAAATGCAGGCTCAAAATATCTTTTGTTTTCGTATTTTCCGATATGAAAAAAGGTTTGACACGTATTTAACGCCTTTTGAATACGAAAAAAATTGCGTGGTGGTGACCGGCACGCATGATATG
>CAVDQP010000040.1:6572-9159 GCA_963611245.1 Holdemanella biformis | reverse complement strand
GAATAAGGGAGTCTTGAAAATTGAAATAGAAGATGAAGGAACGGGGCTTCGTTCGGGCGATGAAGAAAAAATTTTTCAACGATTTTATTCCGATCGTCCTTCTTCAAAACAGACGGCGTCGGGAACATTGTTTCATTCCGGCATCGGACTGGCCATCTGTCGGCAGATTATGGAATCTTTCGGCGGCGTTGTTTACGCGGAAAACAGGCTTCCTCCCTTGCAAGGGGCGCGATTCGTTCTTTTGTTCCCTCTTATATCCTCGGATAAAGAGATTTCAAAATAAACAGATAAAACGGATATTTTTTATAAAGGAGATTTTTATGCTGATTCATGCGTCTTGTGTTTTATTTTGCGGTAAAGGCGTTTTGTTGACGGGAGAAAGCGGATCCGGCAAGTCTGATTTGGCGTTGCGGTTGATAGAATCGGGCGGCGTTCTTGTGTCGGACGATGAAACGGACGTTTTTTGCGATGATAAAGGCGTGCTGAAAGCGTCGGCGCCGGAAAAATTGCAGGGCCTTTTGGAAATTCGGCATATCGGCATTTTTAGGTTTCCTTTTGAAAAAGAAGCGCAAGTGGCGGCTGTGTTTCGGCTTTTGCCCGAAAATAAAGACATTCCCCGTCTGCCGGACATTCAAATGATTTCGTATTTTCAAAAAGAAGAACAGGACGAGCCTTTTGTTTCTGCGGAAAACACGCTGACTTTTTCGCCGGCCGTTCCTTTTTTTGATTTGCATCCGTTTGAATCGTCGGCGGTTTGCAAAATTAAAACTGTTTTAAAACAAAACGGTCTTCCCCTTGATATGCTTTTGTGATATGCCTAAATAATAAAAAAACAAAGGAGGGTGTATGATAGGAATTGTCCTTGTCACTCACGGGAATTTAGCGTTGGAAATGTTGGCGACGGCGGAATATATTGTCGGTCCGCAAAAAAATGTTTCTTCCGTTTGTTTCTTTCCCGAAGATGATATGTCAAAAAAACTGGCAGAACTGTCAGAAAAGGTAAAAGAAGTCAATACAGGCGACGGCGTTGTTTTGTTGACGGATATGTTCGGCGGCACGCCATCAAATTTGGCGATTTCGTTGATGGAAAAAAATAAAGTGGAGGTTTTGGCCGGATTAAATTTGCCGATGCTGATTAAATTGGTGCGCGAAAGAGAGCGTATGCCTTTGAATAAGGTGGTTTTTGCCGCCAAAGAAGCGGGGCAAAAATATATCAACATCGCTTCCGAATTATTGGCGCCGGAAAAGGCCGAAAACGGCGTTCAAAAAGATTAAAAGAATACTTAAAAAAACAAAGGAAAATCGGTTGTAAGATGGTTGAAAAAGAAGTTGTGATACAAAACGTTAAAGGGTTGCACGCCCGAGCGGCCTCTTTATTTGTTAAGACAAATGACGTTTTTCAAGCAAAAGTGACTGTTTGCAAAGGCAGAGTGTCTGTCGGCGGCGGATCGATTATGGGATTGATGATGCTGGGCGCCGGTAAAGGGACGGTTTTGACTTTGCGAGCGGAAGGAAAAGAGGAAAAAGAGGCGTTGGACGCTTTGTCTTCTCTGATTGATGATAAGTTCCACGAGGAGGTGTAGCTCCTTATAAAAAAAACGAAAGGACGAAAAATGATTTCATTTGCATGGCCTTGGCTTTTTTTGATGCTTCCCCTAGGTTGCTTGGTTTATTTGTTTACACCCGCGCTTTCAAAAGAGAGGGCCGAAGCTTTGTATGTGCCTTTTTTTTCTGTTTTTAAACAATGGTCTTCCGGTAAAAAAGTCATTTTTCATTCGTCCTTGTGGCAAAAATTCTGCTTTTTTGCGGCGTTGGTGTTTTTTACGGGAGCGTTGATGCGACCTCAACTTGCCGAACAACCGATTCCTTTGGCTGAAAAGTCCAGAAATCTGATGATGGCGGTGGATATATCCGGTTCTATGGCGGAAACGGATTTTTCTTTGAACGGTCGTCAGGCGTCAAGGTTGGACGTTGTTAAAAAACAGGCTTTTGATTTTTTGGAAAAAAGAAAAGGCGATAAAATCGGGTTGATTCTTTTCGCCGATCAAGCGTTTTTGTCTGTTCCTTTAACGATGGATCATTCTTCCGTTCAAGAAATGTTGCGCGAGGCGGAAGTCGGTATGGCGGGACAACAAACGGCTTTGGGAGACGCCGTCGGATTGGCTTTGAAAAAAATGGAAAAACTGCCGGACGAATCTAAAGTGTTGATTTTGTTGTCGGACGGTGTGGCCAATGCCGGTGCTTTGCGACCTGAAGAGGCGGCTCAAGCGGCCAAAGAAGCCGGTGTGCGAATTTATACGATAGGTCTGGCGGCGGAAAATCGGTTTTTTTCAACCTTTTTCGGCAATTTTGCCATGCCGGCCGCCGATTTGGACGAAAAAACGCTTCTGCTGTTGGCGGAAAAAACCGGCGGCAGATATTTTAAAGCGTCGGACACAAAACAACTGAAGGATATTTATGAAATAATAGACAAGCTGGAACCTGTCGAAATAAAGGACAGATATTTCCGCCCCGTGAAAGAGTTGTTTTATCTGCCTCTTTGCGTCGGTATGATTTTGTTTTGGCTTACTTTTTTGACAAGGGGGAA
>CAVDQP010000040.1:0-6562 GCA_963611245.1 Holdemanella biformis | reverse complement strand
GGGGGAACGGGCGATGATTTTTCTGCGTCCTTATTTTCTTTTAGGGTTTTTGATGATTCCTCTGTCTTTTTACTTCAAAAAAAGAGGCGGAGGAGCGAGTCGGGTTTTTTCCGGTTTATGCGAAGAAAAATTTTTGCCGTATCTTGTCTTTTTTACAAAGGACGGCTCTGATAAAAAAATAAGAGAAAAAACAGGGTTGAACAGGTGGTTAAGCTTATTGTGGTGCGTGGGCGTTTTAGCGTTGAGCGGACCTTCTTTCAAAACGGAAACGGTGGAGGGCGCCAAAGTAAAACAAAGTGTCGTTTTGACGGTGGATTTGTCGCCAACCATGCCGGACGATATGATACAACGATTGCAATTTAAGATATACGACGCGTTAAAGCTGCTCAAGGGAAAAAATGTCGGGTTGGTGTTGTATGACGGTCAGGCGTATACGGCGGTGCCTTTGACGGAAGACGGCGCCGTGATTGAAAATTTGACACCGCTTTTATCAAAAAAGATTATGCCCGATTCGTCGCACAGTCGCGCGCAAGAAGGATTGAAAGCTGCTCAAAGGCTGCTTGAACAAGCGAACGTGGCGTCAAAGGACGGGCAGATTCTTTTACTGACGGGCGGTGTTTTGTGGCAGGGTGATTTTTTTAATCAAGCGCGCTCTTTATCCTATCCTTTGAAAATTATCGGTTTTGGCAGTGGAGAAAAAGAACCTCTGCGTTTGCCGGACGGCGGCTTTATCAAGGAGGCGGACGGCCGGACGGCGGTTTTTGGTTTACAGGAGGATATTTTATCGGCGGCCGGTCGGTATCATCGGGCGTCTTTAGACGATTCCGATTTAAAAGAAGTGTTCTTTGAAGCGGATACTTCTTTGCAATTTGAAAAAGACGAAAAAGCGCTTCTGACGCAACATCAGGATTTTGGAATTTATCTTGTATTGTTGGCGGCGCCGTTTGTGTTGCTGTTATGCCGAAAAGGGGTTTTTGCGGCGATAGTTTTGGGCGTGGTGACGGCAAGCGCTTTGCCCGTTCGGGCCGATCCTTTTCTGCGCCCGGATCAAGAGGCGTATCTGTCTAAAATGCAGGCGGTTGAGGCTTTCCGCAAGAGAGAGTATCAAACGGCCGCCGATTCTTTTGCTCGGTTCGATTCGGCGGAAGATTTGTATAATCAAGCCAACGCCAAGGCTTTTATCGGCCAGTATCAAGAGGCTGTCGCTTTATATGAGGAAGTTTTAAAAAAAGACGCTTTGCATCAAGACGCGGCTTTTAATAAAGAATATTTGGAAAAACAGTTAAAAAATCAAGAACAAAAGAAACAACAGACCTCTTCTGAAAACTCTTCCGGTTCTTCTCAAAACAAAAAGCAAAAAACATCTTCAGACCAACAGGAAAAAACAGAAAAGTCCACCGAACAAAAAGAAAAAAACAGCGATTCTTCAGAACAAAAGGAGGAAAAAAACTCTGCTAATCGTGAAGAACAACAAAAAAGTTCGGATCAAGAACAACAATCTCAACAAGAAAATTCATCAAAAACCGACACAAACGAACAAAGGCAGCAACAAACGGATTCGGACTCTTTGACAGAAAAAGAACAAATGTCTGAACAGCAACAAAATGAATCGGCCGAAGAACAAAAAAACACCGATACGGAAAAATCTTTGCCTCAGGGAAAGGAAAAAACGACCTCTGACGAAAAAACGCCCGCAAGCGGAGAAAAAAATCTTTCTTCTAAAACGGACGTAAAAACAGAATCCGGATCCGAATCTGAAGATGAAAAGCAAAACGGGCAACAACAAAAGTCGGACGATATGCCGGAGGATTCGGAAAAAACACAAGGCGATTCTTCTTCTATTCGGCCGGCCGATGAAACACCTCAGCAAAGGCATAGGCGACAGTGGTTGGAACAGGTGCCGGACGATCCTTCTTTTCTTTTAAGGGCGCGGTTGCGTCAACAATACAGAAAAAACAAATAAAAATCGTTCGATAAAAAACAAAGGACGATATGAACGAAGTGAGGGGAAAATGCAAAATTTATTCAAAAAAAGTTTGAAGAGCGCTCTTTTTTTGCTGCTGGTTTTTACAAGCTTTTCGGCGCGGGCTGAAATCAAAGCGTCCGTTCGTCCCTCAACAATACGGGAAGGAGAAAAAACAGAGCTTGTTCTTTCGTCGGAAGATAAAGTGTTGACAAATGTGGCTTTGAATACGGCTGATTTGGAAAAATCGTTTCGTATTACCAACAGAGGAACGCAGATACAAACGTCTTACATAAACGGGAAAAGTCGGACATACAGCCTTTTGACATTGACATTGTCTCCTTTGCGTTCGGGCGATTTAGTCGTGCCGTCTTTGCAGGTGGAAGGCGAAAAAACTCAAAAACTTTTGGTAAAAGTGCTTCCGGCATCTTCTTCTGTGACCATTTCTTCCGATGAGTTGCAGAAAAAAGAGGCTTTTACTGAAAATTGGGACGATTCGGACGATTTTGATGAAATCGGCTTTGACAATTCTGTTGAAAATGAAACCGACAAAAAGGATAAAACCTCCTTTGATGAAAAAGGAAAATCAGCCAAAGCGTCGGTGTTTTTGGAAAGTGATCTGTCTTCAAAAAAAACGTATGTGGACGGCGCGTTGGTTTATACGGTCAAGCTGTATTATAATACGACTTCTTTGAACGGACAAATTGCCGATCCGGTTTTGCCCGGCGCTCGGGTTGAAAGAGCCGAAAAGGACAAAACGTATCAGACGACCAAAAACGGTGTTTTATATGATGTGGTGGAAAGAACTTTTTTTCTTTTTCCGACAAAAGCCGGAACTTTTGACATCTCTCCTGCGACGTTTTCCGGCACGGTGGCGATGCCGTTGAACAAAAAAGAAAAAGAGATGTTTTCGCCTTTCGGAATAACGGCCGATGTGTTGTATATGGGACGCATGGGACAAAAAGAAATCTTTTTAAAAGCGCCGGTTGTCTCCGTGACGGTGATGCCTGTTCCCGAAAAGGAACGCAAAAAAACGTGGTTGCCGGCAAAAAGTTTATCTTTATCCGAAAGCTGGTCGCCGAAAGAGGCCGAAATATCCTTAGGCGAAGCGGTGACACGGACGATTACCGTTCGGGCACAAGATGTGAGCGAAGATATATTGCCTCGGTTGGTTATGCCTCAAGAACAAGGGGTGAAGGTCTATGAAGGAGAAGAAAAATCCTCTTTTGAAATTCAAAACGGTCAGTATGTTGCCATTTTGGAAAAATCTTTTGTTTTTATGCCGACAAAAACAGGAAAAATTCGTTTGCCGGATGTCAGAATAACTTGGTTTAACACCGAAAAAGAAAAGGCACAAGAGGCGGTTTTACCGGCAAAGACTCTTCTTGTCGTTCAAAAAGAGGGGACAAAAGAAACAAATCTTTCCTTATCGGAAAAGGGCGGCTCTGCCGGCACATCGAATCCACAGAGCCATTTTCAAGAAAACATGCCCGATGGGCAAAATGCTTCTAAAGGTCAGGCGCCGGACGGTGACCGAAAAGAAACAACTCCCCGGAAAGAGGACGTCTCAAAAAGTCATACTTTGCAAACGGCGGACTTGTTTTTATTAGGTATCGGCGTAGGATTGGGCATTTCTTTAACCGTTGTCGTCGGTTTTTTGTTTTTACTGTTGCGAAAGAACAAAAAAACAAATCAAAATCAAAAAGAAAAAAAACCGTTGAAGGATTTGTATCCTTACTAGATAAAAAACACGGTTTTGTTCGCTATCGGATTTAAAAAAAGATATTCGTGTGGACAAAACGGAAAAAACAAGGTAAAAAAGTCAATATGAAAATTTTAACATTCGGATGTCGGTTGAATAGTTACGAGTCTTCTTTGATACAAAAAATCGGAGAAGGGTTGGATAATGTTGTGCTTATCAATACGTGCGCCGTGACGAAAGAGGCGGAAAGACAGTGTCGTCAGGCTATCCGCAAAGCACGCAAGGAAAATCCGAAGGCGATTCTTATCGCGGCGGGGTGCGCGGCTCAGCTGAATCCGGAAAAGTATCTGGCGATGCCCGAAGTCGACAGGGTTTTGGGCAATGTTGAAAAGCTTCGGCGTGAAGATTTAATCAGTCATGAAAAAATGCGCGTCAGTGATTCTTTAGATGAAAAGACGGAAAACCTTCCCTTGGTGACGGACTTTGAACACAGAACGCGGGCTTTTTTGCAAATACAGCAAGGGTGTTCTCATGCGTGTACTTTTTGCGTTATCCCTCAAATACGGGGAAAAAACAAAGGGCTTGAGGCAGAGCAGATTTTAAAACAAGCGCGTGTTTTTACGGAACAAGGATATAAAGAGCTGGTTTTAACGGGGGTGGATATTTTATCTTATCCTTTCGGTTTTGAAAATCTGGTGAAAAGGTTGTTGCACGAAGTGGACGGTTTATGCCGGTTGCGGTTGGGCTCTCTGGATCCGCACGAGGTGTCGGACGAATTGCTGTCTCTTTTCGCAAAGGAAGAAAAACTGATGCCGTCCGTTCATTTGTCCGCGCAATCGGGGGACAATATGGTGCTCAAGCGTATGGGAAGACGGCATACCCGAGCGGAAGTTTTGCGCATTTGTTCTTTTTTGAAAAAAGAAAATCCGGATATTTCTATCGGTTCGGACTTTATTACGGGGTTCCCGACGGAAACGGAAGAAATGTTTTTGAATACTTGTCGTTTGGTGGAAGAAGGTCAAATAACGCACTTGCATGTTTTCCCGTATTCGGAACGACCGGGAACGCCGGCGGCCAAAATGCCGCAGGTGGAAACGCTTGTTCGCAAACAAAGGGCGGCTCGTCTGCGGCGTTTGGGAGATAAAATGATGCGGGCGTATATGGAACGGTTCATCGGTCAACCGGTTGAAGTTTTGGTGGAAACAAAATCCGGCGGCTGGACAAAGAATTACTTGAAAGCCGTTGTGGCAGGTCAAGCTTTGGAAGGAAGCTTTGTGAAAGGAATTGTAAAGGAGGTTTCGGACGATGGCTTGGTTGTCAAAGCTTAAAGAAGGGTTGGTCAAAACGTCGATGAGGTTTAAGGACGTTTTTTCGTCGTCGATTTTGGATAAAAAAGCGTATGAATCCTTGGAAGAAGCGTTGATTTTATCCGATGTCGGTGCTCAAACCGCTCATCAGCTGGTGCAAGAGGTGCAAAGCCAAAATCCGGCATGTATGAAAGACGCCGCCGACGCTTTGTCCCGACGGATAGAATCGTTGATGAAAGAGGCAGAAGAGCCTTTTTTTGTGGATTTGAATCATAAACCGTTTGTTTTGTTAATGTCCGGCGTAAACGGCGCCGGCAAAACAACGACGATTGCAAAATTGGCTCAAAAGTTTAAAAAACAGGGACTTTCCGTCCTTTTGGCAGCGGCGGATACTTTCCGCAGCGCCGGTATCGAACAATTACAGGAATGGGGAGATAAAATAGGCATTCCCGTTTTTTCAAAACCTTTAGGGAGCGATCCGGCCGGCGTTGTTTTTGACGCGGTCATCAAGGCTCAAACGATGAAAGCTGATGTTGTTCTTGTCGACACGTCCGGTCGTTTGCCGAATAAAAAAGAATTGATGGCGGAGCTTGAAAAAATAAACAGAGTCATAAAAAAAATCGACGAGACGGCGCCGCACGCCAGTCTTTTGGTTTTAGACGCCTCTGTCGGTCAGAATACTTTAACGCAGGTGGAAGCTTTTTCAAACTGCCTGCCGATAACGGGGGTGGTGATGACGAAACTGGACGGTTCGGCAAAAGGCGGTGTTTTGATTGCGTTGACGCAAAAGTTCCATTTGCCGGTGTGCTATCTGGGGGTCGGAGAAAAAGAGGAGGATCTGCAGATGTTCAAAGCAGACGAATATGCTCAAAGTCTGTTGGGGCTTTTACGGGAATAAGGGGATAAAAAGAAGGGGATTCCTTCTTGATTGAAAATAAAAAAGGAAACATAAAGGAATCGTCAATTTGTCGGAAAAAGTTTTTCTTTTTTCAAAATTTTCAGAACTTTCGTCGAAAGAAAAAGGACTTTTGGCGTTAGGGTGTCTGGGCGCTTTTTTTAAATCTTTCCATTTTGTGTGGTTGAACGGTCTGGCCTTTAATTCATATTACAAGGCGTTCGGTATCGCCGATTTTCCTTTTTTGTGTTTGATGTCGGCTTTGTGTCTTGTGCTGTGCGGATTAGGCGTTTACAAGGTGACGTCTTTTGTGTCGTCTTTGGGAAATCGGTTGTTGTTTCTTTGTTTTTTTGCGCAAGTGGCATTATGCGCCGGATTATACTTTTCTGCAGGTTTCAGCCGGATAATGGTTGTTTTTTTGTTCCCCTTTATCCTTTTTGTTCAGGCTGTTTTTTATAACGCCGTTTTTCGTTTTGTCTTGAAAGATTTTGAATCCAAAAAGTTTTTTTCTCTGGTGTGTTTTGATATTCTCGGACTGATTGCCGGCGGTCAGCTGTTGATGCTTTTTAAAAACTACACGTTGAAAGGCTTGATAACGGGAAGCGCCGTTTCTTTTTTTGTGGCGGCTTTGGCTGTTCAACGGTTGGAAAAAGAACCGAATTTTGTTTTTCAAAGACCGGCGCAAGGTTTTCTGG